>CAZAKC010000010.1:0-34993 GCA_964485655.1 uncultured Desulfobacteraceae bacterium | reverse complement strand
TTAGCGATCCCTATATACTGCTCCATGAGAAAAAGATCAGTAGCATGAAGGACATGATTCCTATTCTGGAGCAGGTGGCAAGATCAGGCAAGCCCTTGTTGATCATAGCCGAGGACGTTGAAGGCGAGGCCTTGGCCACACTCGTGGTCAACAAGTTGAGAGGCACACTGCAATGTGCGGCTGTCAAAGCGCCGGGCTTTGGTGATAGAAGAAAGGCTATGTTACAAGATATAGCGATCCTTACCGGTGGCCGTGTGATTTCTGAGGACCTGGGTCTCAAGCTGGAAAATGTTACATTGAACGACCTTGGAACTGCCAAGACCGTTCGTGTAGACAAAGACAATACCACTATCGTGGATGGCGGCGGAAGCAGAGAAGACCTGGAAGCAAGGGTGAAGCAGATCAGGGTCCAGATCGATGAGACAACCTCTGACTATGATAGGGAAAAACTACAAGAACGTCTGGCTAAGTTGATTGGCGGTGTGGCGGTGATCAATGTAGGCGCTGCCACTGAGACAGAGATGAAGGAAAAGAAGGCACGGGTGGAAGATGCGCTCAATGCCACTAGGGCGGCTGTGGAAGAAGGCGTCGTCCCCGGTGGAGGAGTTGCACTCCTGAGGGCACTGGCTGCTGTTGCCAAGTTGAAACTGGAAGGTGAGGAGCAGGCGGGTGTCCAGCTTGTGATGAGGGCCCTCGAGGAGCCGGTAAGGCAAATTGCCAATAATGCCGGAGAGGAAGGCTCTGTAGTGGTGGAAAAAGTGAAGGCTGGCAAGGGCGCCTTTGGTTATAATGCGGAGACAGGCGAATATGAAGACCTTATGAAGGCCGGAATCATTGACCCTACTAAGGTAACTAGGTTTGCATTGCAGAACGCGGCATCCGTGGCCGGGTTACTGCTCACCACCGAGGCGATGGTAGCTGAGAAACCCAAGCCAAAAGAAGAGACTCCCGGAATGCCCGGAGGTGGAATGGGCGGAATGGGTGGAATGATGTAAGTCAACATATGTGATCTGGATCCAAAGGGCATAAAATGCCGGGCAAGTGTTTGAGTCGCCTGCCCGGCATTTTTGTTTTGGAGGGGTTGATTTTTGCCGATTTGCAGTGTAGCAAGGACCACAGCGAAGGAAAACATAGACGGTGGAAGGGGAAGATAACAATGCAAACGATAGATTTTGAATCTGCACTGGTGACAGGGGCTGCGGGGTTCATAGGGTTTCATCTGAGCAAAACGCTCTTGGAGGCCGGCCACACGGTGGTGGGCATAGACAACCTCAATCCTTATTATGACGTTACGTTGAAAAGGGCCCGCCTCGATATCCTGAATAGATATGAAAAATTCAAATTCTATAAAGTCGATCTCCAAGACCTGGATGGCCTCAAGGAGGTCTTTTCTGACCGCGGCCCTGAGGTAATATGTAATCTGGCTGCCCAGGCCGGGGTGCGATATTCTCTCACGGATCCATTCTCATACGAAAAAAGCAATCTGGAAGGTTTTCTAAATATCCTGGAATTGGCAAGGGAATTTAAGGTAAAAAATTTGGTCTATGCTTCATCATCCTCTGTTTATGGCAATAATAAGAAGATTCCCTTTAGTGTGGCTGACAGGGTTGATAGCCCCATTTCGCTCTATGCAGCCACTAAAAAAGCCAATGAACTCATGGCCCATGCCTACCACCATCTCTTCGGGATTCCATGCACTGGTTTAAGGTATTTTACGGTATATGGGCCATGGGGAAGGCCTGACATGGCCCTATTTTTGTTTACTGAGGCAATACTGGAGGGCAAGCCGATCGATGTATATAATTATGGGAAGATGAGGCGAGACTTTACCTACATCTCTGATGTGGTGGATGGAACTGTGGCTGCGATGCGCAGGCCTTTTGATTATGCTATCTTCAACTTAGGCAATTCCCATCCCGTGGAGCTGATGGATTTCATCGGCATCTTGGAAGAGGAACTGGGGATAAAGGCTGAAAAGAAGATGCTTCCTCTTCAACCTGGAGATGTCCCTGAGACTGCGGCCGATATCAAGGAATCAACTGAGAAGCTTGGCTATGAACCAAAGGTGACGGTTCAGGAGGGGATAAGGAACTTTGTGGCATGGTATAGAGAATACTACGGTCTCTGAGTAAGTGGAGAGTGTGTACCCCAGGAGTTAGTCATCCATCCTCTTGGCTCTCATCTCATCTATCTTTCTTGCCAGTAGACGAAGATACTTTGCAAGGTCAGCCGCTGACTGAAAACGCTCGCCTGGTTTCTTGGCCATGGCCTTGTCGATGATCTGTTCACAGGGCCGGGGGACCCTGGGATTGATCTGCCTGGGAGAGGGGTGATTGCGCTGCGTAATATTGTAGAATAGCTCTGTCAGAGTCCGGCCTTTGAATGGGAGTTCTCCTGTCAATAACTGGAAAAACACCACTCCAAGGCTAAAAATATCGGATCTACCATCTATGGGTTGGCCATTTATTTGCTCAGGGGACATGTAGTTAGGCGTGCCCAGGATTATTCCACTTTTTGTCTGGGATGAAGACATTGCCTTTGCAATACCGAAGTCTGTCACCTTTATGTGGCCGTTTCTTAGTAACATAATGTTGGCTGGTTTTACGTCTCTGTGGATTATCCCCCGCTTGTGGGCGTAGTCGAGCGCTTCGGCGGTTTCAGCTATCACTTCAATTACCTTCCTGACTGGCAACAGGGTGTCTTTTTGGCAAAAGTTTTCCAGGTCTTCACCCTCGAGGAACTCCATTGCAATATACGTAAGGTCGTAGTCCTCGCCCACATCATAGATAGAGATGATAGAAGGGTGATTGAGTTTTCCTGCCAGCTCTGCCTCCTTAAAGAATCGGGACTTGACCTCAATGAGTTTTTCATCTTCGAATTCATCAGAGAAACGGATGGTCTTGATGGCCACGAGGCGGTTGATTTGCGGGTCTCTTGCCTTGTAAACCATTCCCATTGCTCCCTGGCCAAGCTCTTCTAGGATTTCATACCTACCCACAGTGGGCCTCACTTCAAGGTCCTCGGAAAGGGGAATCTTCTCGCCTTTCTTTTCCTTTCTGATACCCAATGGGGCCTCCCCAGCCAGCTTTTTCAGCTTTGGGATTCTCTGGGCAAGGTCCCTGTACTCGCCGCCCTCTCTTAGGATGTATTCGTAGACAGAAACAGCCTTGTTAAGCATGCGTTTTCTTTCAAAGTCGAGCCCCAGATTGTAAAGGACATCCTTCATTGCATCATCCAGAGGGCACTTACGGAACTTCTCAAATGCCAGGTCCAGTAACCCCTGGCTCTGAAAACTCAGGCCCAGCATGCGGTTGGTTTCAATGCTTTCCCTGGATGTCAGCTCAAAGCTCTTCTCAGTTACAACCAGTTCTTTTACAGTCAGTGCAAGGTATATACTAATCAGAGACAGGCCTATGTATGTGATCTTGAACCAGATGTCCAAGCCGATAAAAAAGGTCAGCGCAATAACAAAGAAGGCGAGTAGGGTCCCGGCTGTAAGCAGGGTCCGCGGAAAATACTGCAGGCGCGGCAGTACAAATGCAGCACCCAGACTGACGAGAATTAGTAGAACAATCTCGAGATATATCATGGCTTTTGGACGAGCCAGGTAACGCCCTGTTAACAATGCGTCGGTGACATTGGCCATAAGTTCAACGTGCGGCATGGCGGGATCAACGGGTGTCCAGCAGGCCCTTTGCCCTTCAATGCCTTCTAATCCTATAAATACGATCTTGCCCTCGAACACAGCAGGTATTTTCTTTACCCGTAAAATATCCACGAATGAATAATTTGGAAAAGATCCTGTTGAACCCCTGAATTTGGGTAAGATGTGGGCCTTATAGGCTGGGATTACTATTCCTCCAAGTTCCACCTTGCCAGGGGGAAAGGTGACAGCCTTACAGAGGATACCCAAGTGTTTTAACACTATCTCTATGGGCATGGAGGGCAAAATATAACCCCTGAAATTTATAAAAGGCAGATGGGTAAACCCCCTGAGTGTCGGGTCTGGGGATAGGTTTATGTGACCAAGGGCAAGACACCGTGTTGCAAGGTCAGGATATGGCGCCTTCAGCTCGTCAACTAGGATCATAGAGAGTGCCTTACGAGAGGCCTGGGAAGGGATGAGGCTTCTATCCATTAAAAAGGGGAACAGGGGCGAAGAGATGAGTTGGGCCTTATATGTTCTGAATTTTCCCTCCAGTGGCATGATTACATTTCCAGCCTTTTTTACCGCAAGGCACAACTTTTTGTCCGTATCGAGGTCCCTTTCTATCCGTTGGAGCCTGTCGACTAACCATTGACTCTCAGGAGATGGACGTTTACCGGCAGACAGCATTTTGCTGAACTCTTTCCTTAGATTACGAATCTTCACCAGACCCGGGCTTTGTTCTTTTTGATTGAGGACCAGATCCACGGCAATCAATTTGGCACCATTGGCCTTTAGGATATTGATCATCCGGGCGAGATAAGTCCTTGGCCAGGGCCATGGGCCAAGATACTTAAGGCTTTTCTCATCAATAGAAACAATGGCTATCTTGTTGTCCCCCAGCGTCCTTGGGAGGTCAAGCCGCATCTCTGTGCCATAGATCACTCTTTCAATGTGTTCGAAAAAAGGGTGGGGCCAGACAGATAGGAAGAGGAAGAGACTGAGGATACATATGGAGATAACAAAATCCGAAGTTTTAACAAGATTCTTCATTCACGAAATACTCACCTTGGCGGACAAAAAACCCCGGTATTGCTGTGCATGACATGGGTTAGAAGCAGTAATCTCCGGGGCAACCATAACGAGACCAACTCCAACCCGGTTCACTATTAAACCAGCAGACCTGCTGTAAATCCAAAATTGTATATCCATGGCTCCCCATCAGCCTTTTTGGCAAACATGTTTGGCAGACCCATGATAGGCGTATATGGAAGTAATCGGGCGAAGAGCAATAAAGTTAAATAGATTAAAGATATTTACCAGAGGTTCGATATTAAGTCAAAGGAAAACGCTGGCTTATTTTTCTTGAAAGGCCTCCTGTGAGGTGCTAGATTAAACGTGCTTCTTTTATCTCCCCCTACATAAGGCTATAAGGATAAGAAATGGCTCAACAGAAAGTAACACATCTTCACACAGCAAAGGAGAAGAAAGGATTCAGCTCCAGGCGCAGGTTAGGGGAGTTACTGGTCGAAACAGGGCTTTTGTCCAGAAAAAAGCTGGAAGAAGCCTTGAAGGTCCAAGCAGGAACAGGCAAGAGGCTGGGACAGATACTCATGGAAATGGGGGCCATCTCCGAGGAAGAGATAGCCTTTGCCCTTGCTATGCAACTCAAGATACCGTTTGTGGACCTGAAGGACTATATTGTCAGTTCGGACGTGATGGAGTGTCTACCCGAGAGTGTATGTAGAAAATTTCTGTGTATACCCATTGAGAGGCGTGATAATGTCCTGCACGTGTCAATGGCTGATCCCCTTGATCTGAATATGATCAAGGAATTACAGTTTATAACCGGCTACAATATCCAGCCTGCCATATCTACCCCCACTCAGATCCTGGATCGAATCCAGAACTACTATTATCCTGAAAAAGCCCTTGTCGATGTAACAGACGAGATTAACCAGGAGGAATTTCTAGAGTTTTATCCCGATGAAAAGGCTCCTGAGGAAGAGGAAGAAGAGGTAGAAGAACTTCAAGACTCTCCCTTTGTGAAGATGGTGGATCTGATAATCCGCAATGCCATAAAACGGGGAGCTAGTGACGTACACATAGAGGCACAGGAAAATCACGTTCGCGTCAGGAACCGTATAGACGGCGTATTGCAGGACACAATAAAGCTTCCCAAATGGACTCAGCCTATCATCATCTCTCGTATAAAGGTGCTCAGCGGCATGAATATAACCGAGCGCCGTCTGCCCCAGGATGGCCGCATCAGGGTAAAGTCAAAGAATTTCGCCGTGGACCTCCGAGTGTCTACCCTTCCAACGTTTTATGGCGAAAAGGCGGTGATCAGGATACTGAACAAAGAGGAGGCGTTCCTGTCTCTGGATGATCTGGGTTTCAGCGATGAAAACCTGGCCATCGTGAGAAGTTTTATTCGCCAACCTCAGGGGATGATTCTGATTACCGGACCGACAGGGAGCGGTAAGACATCAACTCTTTATGCATGTATGAGAGAGATACGCTCCGATGAAATCAACATAATAACTGTTGAGGACCCAATTGAGTATGAACTGAGTGGGGTAAATCAGGTTCAGGTAAATGAGAAGGTGGGCCTCACTTTCCCGTATATCTTACGTGCAATTCTAAGGCAGGACCCAAACGTGATTATGATAGGGGAGATCAGGGACATGGAGACGGCCGAGATTGCGCTGCAGGCTGGGCTTACCGGTCACCTTGTCCTGTCAACCTTGCACACCATTGATGCCCCTTCGGCCGTTACGCGTCTCCTCGATATAGGGATGCCCCCTTATTTGATCTCCTCTTCTGTCCTGGGAGTGATAGCTCAGAGGTTAGTGCGGGTCATATGTGATGGATGCAAGGAGGAATACGTGCCCAAGCCGGAACTGCTATCCAGAATTAGCCTTAATCACGAAGAGCTGCCTTTTAAATTTTATCGGGGAAAAGGATGTTCAAAGTGCAATTACACCGGATACAAGGGCCGGACAGTGATTGAGGAAGTTATGGTGATGGGGCATAAGATGAGGGAACTTGTGCAGGCTGGAGCCACAGCGGACACCCTCAGAGATGCAGCTATGGCCACTGGTATGACGAAGCTGGGGGTAAGCGGTCTGCGTAAGATCAAGGCGGGCATAACCACCATAGATGAGGTGTTACGGGCGGTGCACCAAAAGGAGGAACTGACCACGGTTTGCTCAAGGTGCGGTAAGGCAGTCAGCCTGGAATTTAAAGAATGCCCGTTCTGCAAGTATCCGATAGTGCCCAACTGCGATTCCTGCGGAAGAATTGTGCAGCCTGATTGGATCGTTTGTCCGTATTGCAGGAATGATTTGAAAGAAAACAACAAGGGAGACGGGCAACTCCAGCGGTCATGAATTTCTTTAGGAGCAATGGCCTCTTGATTCTAACGGGCGTACCATTTTATGAGAGCGGGTACGCCCTTCTTTGTGTATCCCTTGGCTCATAGTGAAGTGTGATTTCGGAGGGGGATAACTCGGTGAGCAACAAAAGAATAGAAAGCTTAACAGCTAAGGCATAGCACATGCAGTGTAAATATCATCCAGATAGACTTGCTCGGCAGTTTTGCTCAACCTGCCATGCACCTCTGTGCGAAGAGTGTGCTGAGGAGTTGAAGCCGGGTGTGTATACCTGCTTTCAGTGCGCCATGGTGCGGCAGATATCCGAGGGGGGTTCAAGGCTGAGCGAGAAGCGCTCGCGGGTGAAGGCGAAGAGACAGGGCAAGAGATGGGGGCCATTTCAATATTTTCTCGCCGTATCCTCTGTCTTGATCGTTGTAATGTGGGGGGTAATATTGTTTGGTGGTCAGCCCGCCCCAGCTTCTAGAGTGAATTTGGCCAAGGGGGGAAGGGTGCTGCTCTTCATGGTGGATGGGGCGATAAAACGCTATGCCCATTACGAGGGCAACAAGTATCCTGATTCGCTGGAGGATCTAGTGCCGAAATACCTGGCATTCAAAAAGGCCGAACTGACTTACTTGAATCAGCTTCTATATAAGAAAGATCCTGTTAAAGGCTATAAGCTGTCCTTGCGTCACTATAAGAAAAGTGAGATGAACCTGGTCCTCACTGCCAGAGGGATCGAATACCGAATGAAAATCGGAGGGAGACCCGAGTGAGGAAGGACAAAGGTTTCACCCTGATAGAGCTTATGGTTGTGATCGCAATTCTGGGCGTTCTGGCCGCGACCGCCTTTCCCACATACCGCACGTTTAGGAGAAGGGCTGTGGGAGCGGAAGCAACCACGATTATGAAGGACCTGATTAATGCGGAGATCATGTATTTCCTGGAGAATAACGGGTACTTCCCAGATCAAACTGTTGGTGGAAGTGGCGATCCTCTTGGACAATTCTTACTTGCCCAGGATGACCCACCTGGAGATCCAGACATACGAAAAGTCAAAGATGCATTGAAAGTAACACTGCCTGTTCGTCACTTTCTTGATTTTCAAATAAAAGGAATTCCAGACCCTTTGGACCCGAATCGGTCGAGCCAGGTGGTTATACAAATCGACGCTAATTTTCCCATATTCAGAGATGGTAGCAAGCATATAATGACTACTATTGACAAAGAGGGTACTGTTAACACGATCGTCTTTTGATGATCTTATCTTATATGCCTTTGGCAACTATTCTTGACATGCGACCTTACAATCTTAATGATTAGTCTTACTACAGACAGATGAATTCATGGGAAAAGACCCAGGTAAGATGTCGAAATGGTCTCTCACTTCATTCATGAACTTGTTAACTGGGGATCTAAGCTCCCTTGACAGAGATACCTCTTCCCGGATCAGGACTCTCAGCAGCTTTCTTCTGATATTAACACTGGGTAGTCCTCTGCTAGGGCTCTTCTATCACTACATCAATATTCAGAGTCTGGCATTCGCTT
This sequence comes from uncultured Desulfobacteraceae bacterium, assembly GCA_964485655.1. Lineage (GTDB taxonomy): Bacteria > Desulfobacterota > DSM-4660 > Desulfatiglandales > Desulfatiglandaceae > B111-G9. The sequence goes on along the minus strand of CAZAKC010000010.1, from coordinate 26,422 downwards.
GCTATGGCAGTGGCATGCTGGCCTTATTGGCCTTACTCGGCTTGCGGCGGACGAGGCACCTCGGGTTGATGGCTAATTTTGGCGTACTTATTCTCTGGGCGCTTCTGGTAGTGATCCGCTGGAATACCGGTGCAATGTCATCTCCTGGTCCGGAGCTCCTGACGTGGGTCTGGAACACCGTGATGATCCTTCTGGCCGTGTATTTGACCGGCTTTCTGTGGGGTAGTATATGGGCCTCTCTGGTTTTTGTGGAGAGCGGATTTGCCGCACTTCTTTATAAGACCGGCCATAGTGTTGACCAGGTGATACCACAGTCTATGGCTGCATCCTATGGGCTAGGGGCATATCTGCTTGCGCTGCTTACGGTGCTATTGGTCGCTTTTCTTTTCGAGAAAGAAAGGAGGGAGTCGCTCGAAAGGGAGCAAGAGCAGGCTGAATTGATTAGGGGATCACGTAGATACGTTGAGAATCTTTTGAGTAAAACCCCCGTGCCCATGTTCGTGATAGATAAGAACCACAAGGTAGTACAATGGAATCGGGCATGCCAGGAGATGACAGGAATTGATCAAAAGGACATACTTGGAAAGCGGGTATGGAGCGGTTTTGCAGTGGATGAAGGGCAGACTTTCGCCGACGAGTTATTGGAGGGACCCGAGGTATTCAAAGCTAAATACGAAGATGAAATTGTCTCACAATCTGAAAGCGGGTCTTTTGTGCTGGAGACCAGTCTGCCAAACCTTGGGGGAAGGAGGAGGGTGCTGGTTAATACGGCACCAATAATGGACAGTGATGGAAATATAAAAGGTGCGATCCAGTGTATTCAACAAATTCAAAACATGCAAGGACAGTGGCCAAGCCGGGACCAGGAACTCCAGGTTTTGGAAAACTCGCCATGCCCTGCCTACGTGGTTGACAGAAGAGGGAAAATATCATTCTGGAATCCGGCTTGTGAGAAACGATTCGGTCATTCTAAAGATCTCATGGAGGGTCGCTCGGCCACTAATCTCGTAGCTAAGCAGTCCAGGCCGGGATTTCGCGAAGCTGTTTCGGCCATTTTCCAAGGAAAGTTAATAACGGCAAAAGAGTTTAAGTACTACACGGTTGATGGTGAGCCCCTATATGTAAGGGCAGAGCTATACCCCCACAGAGACAAGAGTGGCAAGGTGATCGGATGTGTGATTATAAACATCGATATTACTGACCTGAAGATCCGGGCTGCAACGCTGCAACGAGCTCTGATTCAGAACAGGGAAAAACTCAAATCCTTGACCGAAGAGTACAACCTGCTAAAGAGGAACATTGCAAGCTTTCTGAGAAAAAAGGGAACAAACAAAGAAGCTGTAGGGCAGGAAGGTCAAAAAAGTAGGCAGCCTTGAACCATTTTAAGCGTTAATTGCCACCCAGAACTTCATAGACCATAATGGTGGAGGATTTGCCTTTAACCTTTTTGGGACCAAGAGGGTTCGTAACAAAATCAGATTTAATGAGTTTGTAAGTTTCTTCTCCAATTAGAATTTGGTTTGGAGCGGCAAGGGTCTCCAACCTGGAAGCGATGTTTACTGGATCACCTATTACCGTATAGTCTAATCTCTTGGGAGACCCAATGTTGCCAGCCACTACGTTTCCGCTGTTAATTCCTATCCTGATGTCAAACCTCCTGTCCTCTTCAAGTTCCATCTTGAGCTCTTTCAACGCCTCCTTCATATCCAACGCCGCAAGGACGGCACGTCTCGCGTCATCATCTTTCTGCATCGGTGCACCGAAAACTGCCATAAGCCCATCACCGATGTATTTGTCCAGGGTGCCATCATAATTGAAAATAATGTCAGTCATGGTTGAAAAAAAACGGTTCAGTATGATATTAACCTCTTGCGGAGGCAGCTTTTCAGCAAGATGAGTGAAATTGATAATATCTGCGAACAGGATAGTGGCAAAAAGCTCTTTGGGTTCCATGATATTGTCTTTAGTTTCCTGGCTCCCTGAGAGTATCATCTCCACCACCTGCGGTGAGTGGAACCTCTCAAGCCTATTTCTCATTTGCTCTTCCTGCCGTATTTGCTCATTGAGAGAGGCCTGCTCTATGATGAGAGCCATCTGTCCGGCTATAGCCTTGAGCAGTTCGAGGTCTTCGTTGGTGAAATGGGCCTCTGGTCGTGTGCTGTCCAATTGAATGACCCCTATGATTTTGTCCTTTCTCCACAAAGGCACACACATGGCTGAGCGGATCCTCTGGATGACTACACTGTCCGAGCCATCGAGGCGAGTGTCTTCCATTGCATTGGAGGTAAGTAGTGCCACTTTGTCCCGGATAACCCTGCGCATTAGCGTCTTGCTTGGCCTGGTGGATTGGGGTTCATTTTTCGCCCGTGCACTGTGTTTTACCACCACAGGGATGAAATCATCTTCCCCACTGCCCCCCAATAACATGAGGAAGCCGGCATCAGCATCTATCACCATGAATATGAGGTGCATTATCCTTTCCAGAAGTTGATTCAGGTCGTGGATTTCGTTTAACTGCCGACTGATCTCATATAATACAAAAAGGACCTTATTGCTGCGCTCGAGGAGGGCCAAGTACTGCTTATGGGTCTGGAGCAGCTCTTGTCTATTAATAGGGAAGGCTCCCGACGCCTTTGCCTCCGCCACATTAAATATGAGTTCGCTTGAATCGCTCTGTTCTCTGAAAGGACTGGAAGCGATCACCGGATATTGGGATTTTATTTCCTCTGCTTCTGGTGCGAACAACACAGTTTCGTCAGGGGCTCTGGACTCGGAAGCGTCCATGAACATCAATTTTGTCAAGCCCACCTGGACCACGTCTTCATGAGAAAGAGGGGCTATCTGGACGAGCTTGCCGTTTAATTTCGTGCCGTTGTAACTACCCAGGTCTACTATGATGTGGCCTTTATCTGACTTGCGGATTTCTGCATGATGTCGTGATACAGTATTGTCCGATATAACCAGGTCATTGTCCTTGCTTCTGCCAAGAGTTACTTTGTCTTTAGCTATAGGATAAGTGAAAATTTGTCCATCACCGGTGGTTACCCTCAACGCTGGCATACTGTCTGTCTCCTACAATGAGTTAAATACTCACCATATATGTTCACCACAGCCAGTTTCCATCCTTGTCCCAACGACTATTTACCTGGATGCCCAGCTTGGATATAAGTTCATAAAAAAGGAATCGTCTGTTACCCTTGAAATATCCGAGTTCCTGGCAGTGAGGATCTGGCTTATAGCCCATTTCAAGGGCTTTTTTCAGGGTCGTAATTCTTGCTGTTTTCCCCGCGACACACGTATAATCAAAATGGATCGAGTGATACAAATGGTCTTCTTGGGTAATAACCACTACAGCATTATCTGGCATATGTTCTTGGACAGTGATGTAGATGCTGAGAAAAAAGCCGATAAGAATGAGGGTAACAAGGACGACAATTATGATTTGGGACCTTTTTTTCATTCCAGGCTGCCTTGGTGGTAAGTATCCCGCAAGTAATTCACTGCCTCGGACAGAGTAAATGGAGATTCAGAGGAAACTCCAAAAATTGGGAAATTACCATTTTCTTAAATAACAAGACCCATTCTTACTTGATCATTGTGTTAAAGTCAAACTGTTCATCCGCCTTACCAAGAGGCCCCCGAATTTATATGTAGAGGAATTGGATCAGCATCTGCTTCGTCCTCGCGCCACCATTCGCTCATGACCCACTAACCTCTCCAGTCAGAGCAATTATTCGACTCGGCTAGCCACTAGATCTTTTTGTAACGCGAGTGGGAAGCTTTTCCCTCTTTAAAGAAAGGGCCTCATAGCAGCCCGGCTGCAACTCCTCGGGGGCCTGGGTGGTTTTTTGGTCATATTTGCCGCAGTTGGAATCCAGGTAGATCCCTCCTTCTGTCCTTCTCGCGACAGTAAAATGATATTTACAACCCCAACAAGATCGCTTCATCGCTTCTCATCCCTAAGTGCTGATCAAACATAGCAAAATAAAAAGGCCTCCGATACGCAAGGAGGCCACTATCACATTATCACGTGGTGCCGAGACGCAGAATCGAACTGCGGACACGGGGATTTTCAGTCCCCTGCTCTACCGACTGAGCTATCTCGGCACGTTTTGCGAAAATTATATTCCTAACAGTGCCGGACGTCAAGGGTATTGTTCATCCTCCATGTCCGTCAGCTATTTTTTGCGTGGGCTCAGAGAGTTCATCTATGCTCACGTCCACTTCGCCCAGCTCATCATCCTTAAGGTCCTCCAGACTTATAGTAGGCTCTGCCTCAGCTTTACCAATGGCCTCCTCTGGTTCTTCCAATACCAATTCCTGATCCTCCACGGCAGTACCATGTACCTCTGTTGGAGCTTCGGATATTTCATCTTCACCAAATTCCAGATCCAGTTCCTCAGTTGTTGGTTTGTCTTCCAATGTAATATCTTCCATTTCGAACACAAGGGGCTCGGGTCCTTCGCCTGTGATCTCTGATTCTATTTCTTCGCCTGGGGCTCCGGGCACTTCTAATTCCAGGCCCGAGAGCGTATCCAGATCGGAGGCCTGTGTAGCCGGCATTTCTTCGTGTTCAAGTGCATCGTCCGGAGTGAGGGTTTCTGCCTCAGCAGTATCCAGGTACTCGTGTTGCGGAGCGGAAATTTCTTCCTCAGCGAGGGAATCGAGTTCTATTTCTATCTCCGTTTCATCCTCTTGAGTCCCGGGAGTCAATGTAAGCTCTTCGGTTCCGGCTTCAAACTCTATTTCTTCGTCCAAGGTCTTGAAGGCACCGCTTCCGGCCGGATGATAGTGCATGCCGGATTCATTTACGTCCCCAAGAAGGCCCGCCAGAAGAAAGGGAGGCTCAGGGGAAAAAGAGATGAGATTCAACCTCTCTCTTTCCTGAGAGAGGTTGCGGTTACATTTGGGACAGGATTCATTGTGGTCAAAGCTAACATACCCACACTTTGGGCATCTCATGGACGTTTCTCCTTTGTCTGTTCTCTTCGCCGAACTGCCTCAGGGCAACCCATCTTTCCCGCTATGCGCTGGGTTGTCATTAGGTATATTCGGACATATCCCGGGAAATCATTAATAATTAGTCAAGATCACTGGCCTAGAAGATCGACTCACACCTAAAAAGTCGGCATAATATTTTCAGATGAAGAAAAGAATCAAACTCTAAGCTTTACCTGTATAGGTTCCGGAATAATTGAGGGTGGTCAGTACTGGCGAATCAGCTATGACACGTCCATCTGCTATTTCGCCTACGAAGAGGGTATGATTGCCGGGCTGATATGAATCTGTCAGCTTGCATTCCAGGAATGCTACACAATCGGAAAGAATTGGGCAGCCGGTTGTGCCCTTGTGCCACCTAAGGCCCTCAAATTTCGCGCGTGGATCCGGGCCCTTGAAGCGTGCCAAAAACGCCTTCTGGTCAGAGGCCAGAACATGGAGGGCGAATGCACTGGTGGCTTTTATCAGGGAATGAGTTCTGCGGTTGGGATGCACTGCCACAAGTATTAAGGGAGGTTCGTAAGAGACCTGTGTTACCCAGGATGCAATCATACCATTTATATTCGGTCCCTGGCCAGTAGTTAACACATATATGCCGTAAGTGAATCTTGCCAATGCATCTTGCCACATTTCCAGCATGAGATCTCTCCTTATCTCATTTTGCCATTCGTTTCATTGCCGATTTTGCCAGGTAATCGCAGCGCTCATTTTCGGTGTGGCCTGCATGGCCCTTAATCCAGTTCCATTGTATATCGTGAATCTCGCTGAGCCGCAAGAGCTTCTGCCAGAGATCCTTGTTAAGGACCTGTGTCTTCTTGGAAGTTTTCCAGTTGTTTCTCACCCATCGAGGCAGCCACAACGTCATGCCTTTTACCAGGTACTCCGAGTCGGTGAAAATTCGAACCCTGCAAGGTGCTTTTAGGTGCTCAAGTGCCTTTATGGCTGCCATCAGCTCCATCCTGTTGTTAGTTGTATGGGGGTGACTGCCTGTTATTTCTTTCATGTGATCACGAAATTTCAGGATGGCTGCATAACCCCCGGGGCCGGGATTGCCCCCACAGGCCCCATCTAGGAATATCTCAACTTCTGGGCGTGGATCATGATCCATTAGCAAGCATCTCGCAAGATTCTATAACAAGAAGAAATAGTAGATACCCCTATTGCACAGGGTTTTTTTAGCCTTGGATCTGCGCCTCTATCTTTTCTTTCCAAGGTCTTTTGTAGTATTGGGCAGAATTTTCGATGGCGTTCGCTTTGCCAAGATCCTGCCTCTAATTGGTATGGTAATCTCGGGCTTTTCCTTATAATTGGTCTTTAGCCTCAGATAGCCGTAAAAGGCACCCGGGGCAGTGCTCTCACTCGTGAAGGTAAGCCTGAATTTTCTCCCTTTTTGAAGCTCGCTGAGCTGATAGCTGACCCTTTCTCCCAGGGTATATTGCTCAGGAGTGAGTTCCAGGGGTTTATTATTTTTGGCAATTATGTCTACAACACGCCTCTGTTTTTGACCCTCCATACCATAAAAATAAACGTATCTTGGTGATAGGTAAATGGGCACCTTGACAACGGCGGATAGGCTAAGGACAGCCATTCTTTTCGCAGGGTCATTGGTATAAACTCTGGCACTCTTTATGATTTTACCTTGATATCCTCTCGTGTTGACTTTGAGAGTTATCTTGCCCTCGCCACCTGGCGGGATGACCCGATCAAAGTGGGCCACAGTGCAACCTCAACCAGGTCTCACGCGCACGATATTAAGGGGCGCCTGGCCCTGGTTCAGGACACGAAACGTGTGTACCACAGGGCTTCCTTGTTTTATCTCACCTGCGGAGAATGACGCCTGGGGGAATATGGCCTTTGGACTGCTGGCAGCCCTTGAGACACCACAGAGGATTGAAACGGACAAGGCCAGCACAAAGATTATGATAGAAGTTCCGAGTTTTTTCATGGCAACGCGACCTCCCTTTCTACTGTTTTGTGAGAGTAACAAGACAATGCTGCGCCGTCACCTCAGTTCATTACGCACTTTATAAGTGAGAATGTCCAGCTTCACGGTAAAATCTATGTTTTCCACCATGCAGCAGTCGGGCACCTGGATTCGGATAGGGGAGAAGTTTAACAGGGCGTTTACATTGGATTCCACAAACAGATCCGCAACGTACTGGGCTGCAGAGGGTGGTGTCGTAATAACCCCTATTTCTATATTGAGCTCCTTTACCACTGTGTTCAACTCTTCGATATCCCTGATTTTAATACCCGCCGGTCCGATCTGGCCTATTTTTTCCGGATCATTGTCAAATGCTGCCACGCACTTGAAACCACGTGTTTCAAGGTTGCGGTGCTGCAAGAGTGCTGATCCGAGCTTGCCTATTCCAACAACGCCCAGATTCCATTGGCGATTTATTGCCAGGATTCTTTTTATTTGCTCTTGCAGTTCCTTAACATCATACCCTACACCGCGCACTCCGAATTCGCCGAAATAGCCCAGGTCTTTGCGGACCTGTGCGGGATTTACCTGACAGAGCCATGCGAGTTTGTCAGAAGATACGGTCCTGTAGCCGTCGAACTCCATTAACTCAAGCTGTCGATAATACAGCGATAGTCTTGTTATTGTTGCCTTGGGTATGTTTGTGGCTTTTTCCATGAAAGGTCCCCCAACCGATGTATATATTTTCCTCTATCGTCTCTGAGAAAGAAAATCAAGTTCTTCAAGAAGAAAAATCTATCCGACATGGCCGGTGGTGAGGCCCCTTGCTGAGTGGGTGAAAGGTCGCGACTAGAATTATAATGACATAGAAAGCGCGATCATATATAGAAAAAAATAAAGGGCCTCGTCCGTAATTCCAAATCTCTGAGTGTTTCATAGTATTAGGCCGTTATTATCGATTTCGATCTGTTTTGGTTACCACTATTTGGGTGATTTTGATGATAATCTATCGACACGACAACCAGACAAAAGCATATGCCCAGGGAGGATATAGGAGTGGGGGAAATGGATCTTGATACCAAACTCATGACCAGTTGTGCTCGACTGTCCAGTGAGAGATATCGAGCTTTTGTCGAAAACATAGAAGAGGGCGTTTACGAGGTGGATATACATGGCAATTTCCTTTATTTCAATAAGTCCCTTTGCAAGATTTTCGGCTATCCCCCAGAGGAAATCCAGTTCCAGAATTTCTCTAAGTTTATGGATGAAGACTCGGCGAAAAGGATGTTCGAGGCCTTCAATCGGATATACGAGACGGGCCGTGGCGTATCGGACCTCCAATGGAAAATAAGAGACAAGCAGGGTGGAGAACGGATAATTGAGCTTTCTGCAGCCCTCATTATGAACAAGGAGGGAAAGAAGATTGGTTTCAGGGGAATAGTCCGTGATATTACGGAGAAATACAGGACACAAGAGGCCTTGAGGGAATCAGAGAAGCGTTATCGGACTCTACTTGACTTTATCCCCTATCCCATAGTGGTCTTTACCCCCGATGGGAAGGTCAGCTATCTCAACCCTGCATTTACTGAAACCTTTGGTTGGACCCTCGATGAGCTAAAGGGAAAGACAATTCCGTATGTGCCACCGGAATTGGTGGAAGAGACCAGAGAGAATATCAAGAAGTTGTTTGAGCAGCGAATAATCCTGCGCCATGAGACACAGAGACTCACGAAGGACGGCAGGGTATTAGATGTAGTCATGAGGGCTGCAGTTTACTCGGAGTCAGGAGACGAGCCATCAGGGGAATTGGTGATATTGCGCGATATAAGCCAGGAGAAGCGTATTGCAAGAAATAATGAGGCCCTGCTCAAGATCAGCATAGCGCTGCATGAATACCCTCACCTGGATGAACTGCTGAGCTTTATCAGCAATGAAGTCAAGAGGTTGATGGAAGCCGAGGGTGCACTTGTAATCCTCCTAGATGAAGAGAGGAATGAGTTTTTTTTCAAGGCTGCAGCCCATGACGACGAGGCAGCCGAGAAAAGGGTCAAGGAGATCAGGTTTCCGGCCACCAAAGGAGTTTCAGGGCGTGTGCTTCGTACCGGTCAGCCCGTTGTCATAAAGGACGTATCAAAAGACCCTGATTTTTATAGGGTGGTAGATACCCTTGCAGGATTCACGACCAGGAGTCTGCTAAGCGTGCCGCTCAGGAGTAAAGAACGAATAATAGGTGTGCTGTGCGCAATGAATAAAAAGGTGGGCATGTTTGATCAGATGGACGTGGAACTGATGAGCATGATAGGCAGCACTGCTGCCTTGTCGATAGAGAATGCAAGGTTTTCTTCTGAGATCCGGGAAGCTTACAAAGAGGTTAGCAGCCTGAATAGGGCGAAGGATAAGATTATAAACAGACTGAGCCATGAATTGAAGACCCCGCTATCGGTGTTAAGCGCATCCCTGAGTATACTGGAGAAAAAACTTTCAGCCCTGCCTGAGGAGACATGGAAGTCTACCATAGCCAGGGCAAAGAGGAACCTGGAGCGTATACTGGAGATTCAGTACCAGGTAGAGGATATAATGAGAGAGAGAAAATTTGAGGCCCACGGTCTACTTTCTCTGCTTCTGGAAGAGGTCGCCGACGAGTTAGAGGTAATGGTGGCAGAGGAGGTGGGTGAAGGGGGAATTGTGGAAAAGCTCAGGAAGAAGATAGATGAGGTCTTCGGGCTTAAAGAAAGTATCCCACAGGTTCTGGATCTGGCGCACACCACGGGGGAAATATTACAGAAGCTCAGGGGTCGCATGAGCCACAGGGGGGTTGAGATTCTCACGCGGCTTGATCCAGCCCCGCCTGTATTTGTGCCGCCTGATGTGCTGGAGAAGGTGGCTACGGGGCTGGTAAAAAATGCTGTTGAAAACACTCCTGATGAAGGAAAAGTTGAAGTTTATGTTCAGAAAAGGGGGAAAGGAGCCGAACTTGTTGTAAAGGACTATGGTGTAGGGATCACCGAGGAAAATCAAAGACGTATCTTCGAGGGATTTTTTATGACCCAGGACACTATGGATTATTCTTCCAAGAGGCCTTTTGATTTCAATGCAGGGGGCAAGGGAGCGGATTTGTTGAGGATGAAGATATTTTCAGAGCGGTATAATTTCAAGATAGAGATGAGTTCCACGAGATGTAAATTCATCCCTAATGATACTGATATTTGTCCTGGGAAGATTTCAAAGTGCCGTTTTTGTGATGATCGCCAAGACTGCTTTGCATCGGGTGGAACCACTTTCAGGATTTATTTCCCTCCCGCAAAGAAAGAAGAATCGGCGAACACCGGAGTCCTGCGGTAGGAAATTTCTTACTTATAGAAAAAGAGAGAGGAAAAAGATGAAAAAAGAAGACGTTGGCCGTGCTGTAAAGAAAGTGGCAAGGATGATCCCAGGAATTGGTTCCTACCAGGATAGAGAAACCTTGAGAGAGGCTGACAAGAAGCTCCGGGTGCAGGTGAGCAGAAAAGTTGATGACCTCATAGGAGTTGTGGAATGGATCAAGACAGACCAAGTGAAAAAAGGTGGGTGGAAAAGGATCAAAGCTCTAGAGGATCTGGAAAGGGACTTAGAGAAGGCTTCAAAAACCCTTGAAAGGGCAGCGAGAGGTTTTAGCCCTGTGTTTGAGGGGGCCTTCAGAGTGGATGAGGAAGTGCTTCAGAGGGTGTATGAGTTTGATAAAGGGTTTTGGGGACTGTTGGAGCCCATAGAAAAAGGAATTAAAGAGCTTACGGAAAAAGGGGTTATACCTGAGTCTTCAAAAATAGATGCCATAAGAGAGTTGCTCAAGAAGTTCCTGCAAAAGACCGCAAAGCGAGATGATTTACTCAAGGGGCTGGGAAAATCCTCCGATCAAAAACCTCAGGCATAGGAAATAAGGAACCAAGAGGGGAGAAGGAACTTGTATCTCCCCGGGTGAGATCAAGTAGCAGAGGAAAACATTCGAATTAAAGAGGTGAGAAATGGTATTTCTAGAGATAATAGAGTGGTTCGATGATACGGGCCAGGAGATGGTCCACCGGGTACCCGAACAGGGGTCTGCAGACATAAAATTCGGGGCCCAATTAATTGTTAGGGAGAATCAGGCAGCAGTCTTTTTCCGGGATGGGAAGGGATTGGATGTGTTGGGCCCTGGTCGGCATACCCTCTCAACCCTTAATCTCCCATTGCTCACAAGGGCCTTGAGCTTGCCTTTTGGGTTCAAGAGCCCTTTTAGAGCGGAGGTGTACTTTGTTAATCTGAAGAGTTTTCCAAACCTGAAATGGGGCACGAAGGATCCCGTTGCATTCAGGGACAAGGAGCTGGGGCTTGTGCGCCTGAGGGCTTTCGGGGTCTACTCACTGCGTATCATTCAGCCCTTGTTATTCATCAATACCCTCGTGGGCACCCAAGGCCATTATGACACCGAAGCAATAAGTCACTATATGAGGGAGGTAATAGTATCGCGCTTCAATGACATGATAGGCGAGATACTGGATACCATCTTCAACTTGCCACAATACTACGATGAGCTGGCTGTGGCCTTGAAAACCCGGGTTCAGGAGGATTTTAGCAAACTGGGTATGAGGCTTGAGGACCTCTATATAAACTCAATTACACCTCCCGAGGAAGTTCAGCGGATGATAGATGAAAAAAGCGGTATGGCGGCTGTCGGGAACCTGGATAGCTTCATGAAGTTCAGGGCGGCCAAAGCAATGGGGGATGCTGCTACCTCCGGAGCAGGTGGGGGAGCAGGCACCGGTATGGGTCTTGGTCTGGGAGCTGGACTGGGAATGTTAATCCCTTCCATGCTTAATGCCGGAAAACAAGGCGCGGGCCAAGCGGGGCCGAGCAAAATTCAGTGCCCAAAGTGCCACTCGGAGATAAGCAGTGAGGCCAGATTTTGCCCCATGTGTGGACACCAGTTGCTGGTTGTCAACAAGTGTATAAAGTGTGGTCAGGATCTGCCCGTGGAGGCAAAATTTTGCCCGGTATGCGGGGCCAGAGTGGAAAAAGCTGCGGACAAATGCCCTAAATGTGGAAAGGAGGCTATGCCGGGGGCCATATACTGTAACTATTGCGGAGAAAGGATCGCCCCACAATAGCTTCCGGAGTTTCGCGATCGTTTTTTTATCTTCGTCCTGCTTGTGCCAACCGACTGCCGGTGGCCGGTGTAAGAGTCCCTGGCAGTTTAGTTGACAACATTGGGAAAATTAAATATGAAGGAAGCAATTAAGAGCCCAAGAAAGGTTGGCACAAGGATTTGAAAGAATATCGAAAAGAGATACTATTACCCAGGGACAAGATACAACAAAGAGTGCGAGAGCTGGCCCTTCAAATATCGAGGGACTATGAAGGCAAAGAGCCCATCTTAATTGGTATTCTAAACGGGGTTGTATTCTTTTTTACTGATTTAATAAGAAACCTCCACATACCCATTAGACTGGATTTTATCAGAGCAGCGAGCTACGGGGCAGGTATGGCATCGAGTGGGACAATACGGATGTCCAAAGATGTGGAGATCAACATCGAGGGTCAGCCCGTAATACTGGTTGAGGACATAGTAGATACCGGTCTAACGTTATCCAAAATTAAGGAAAAACTTGAGGCAAAGGGGCCTGAATCTGTAAGAATCTGCGTATTGATAGATAAACGGGAAAGAAGACAAACTCAGGTTCCCATTGACTACTGCGGGTTTCACATTGAGGAGGGCTTTATTGTTGGCTATGGGCTGGATTTTAATGAACGCTACAGGCACTTGGCCGATATATTTGTTCTAAAGGAAAAGGAGTCTTCAACTTAAGCGAGGAGGAGCCCATGATTATCCAATGTGAAAAGTGCAAGACGAAATTTCGGCTGGATGAGTCCCTGCTCAAGGAAGAAGGCTCCAAAGTTAAGTGCTCGGTGTGCTCACATGTCTTTATCGCATATCCCCCCCGGGGAGCCTCTGGGCCTGAGCTCCAGTCTGAAGCCGAGGAAGAATTTCAGGAAACAGTGGCCCTGCCTTCAGAAGATCTCGGCGCACAGCAGGAAAGTGTTGAAGAGGCAGAAACTGAAGAAGAAATAGATTTTGATAAGGCTTTTGAAAGTGCGCTTTATGAAAAGGAAGTGGAAGTAGAGATAACCTCCGAGGACCTGGAGGGCTATGAGCCCGAGGACTTTGAAAAAGAGGCAGTCGGTATGGCGCCCGAGGAGGAAGTTTCAGAGCCCGAGCTGGCCGAGGAGCCTGTGGTAGAGGCCCCTGCTGAAGAACAAGTAGAAGTTCATTTGCCGCCCAAGAAGTCAAGGGTAGGTCTTATAATACTTATAATTGCATTTCTCATAGTAGCTGGCGCGGCAGCCATAGTCTATCTTGCCCCTCAGTTGATTCCGGATTCCCTTTCTTTCCTTAAGATGCCTGAGAAAAAGGCAGTCAAGGACCTAGGGGTCAGGAGACTGTCCTTTAAGGGTGTAACAGGTTCCTTTATCAACACAAAGAACAGTGGCCAATTGTTTGTGGTAAAAGGCACGGTGGTGAATGAATATCCGAAACCTAGAAGTTTCATTCTAGTGAAAGCCAGTATACTTGATGATAAAGGGAAGGTGGTTAGGAGCAAGCGAGCTTATGCAGGCAACGTATTCACCGATGAGGAACTCAAGACCCTTTCGTTTCAGGAAATTGACAAGGCTTTGAAGAATCCAAGAGGCAAAAATGGATCCAATGTAAATGTGGCCCCCGGTGCGTCAGTTCCATTCATAATAGTCTTCCAAAACCTGCCTAGTGATCTTAGCGAGTTTACTGTTGAGGCCGTCAGTTCCTCTCCTGGCAAATAGAAGGGCGCGGTTATTGGGCCGGGGCACTAAGTTCCATCGGCCTGGGAGGGGACAGTGGGTATCCGGATCAGCCAAGATGGCGATGCGGACCTGGCATCGTGACTAATGGATAGAAATGGCAGAAGAGCTTTACCACTTGAGTTATAGAGGGATATTAAGGGGGCTTGGCTTTATCGGGGGCGTGGTGCTCTTCGGGGTGCTGGGGTATATGGCCCTGGAGGGGTGGTCTTTTCCGGACGCCCTTTATATGACGGTAATAACCATTACGACCGTCGGATACGGAGAGGTACGGGAACTCTCTGAGGCTGGTAGAATTTTTACGATCATCCTGATATTTTTCGGTATCGGAATTATGGCATATTTTCTGGGTGTGGTGGCCCAGGCTATGGTGGAGCTTCAGGTCAGGTCAATCATAGGGAGGAGAAAATTGGGATTGAAAATCAGGTCAATGAAAAACCACTATATTATTTGCGGCTACGGGAGAATAGGAAGGATAATCGCCCATGAACTGAAGGGGCAGAAGATCCCAGTCGTTGTGGTTGATAATAGCCCTGAGTCAAGGTCTCACCTTGAGGCGGACGAGGTGCCATATATTATAGATGATGCCACGAATGAGGAGGTGCTTGTGGAGGCAGGCATAGACAGGGCCAGGGGGTTGGTGGCCGTAGTGTCATCGGATGCCGACAATGTTTTTATCACGCTCACGGCGAGGGGTATTAACGCCGGGCTTTTCATCGTATCTCGGGCTGATGATGAAAAGGTACAAAAAAAGCTTTTAAGGGCAGGGGCTGATAGGGTGGTAATGCCATATCTTATCGGCGGTCAAAAGATGGCCCAGACTATCATTAGACCCGCTGTTACGGATTTCCTTGAGTTTACCGTTCATGACAAGAACATTGAGTTGAAATTGGAAGAGCTTAGGGTTGGCGAGGCATCGAGGCTTAACGGAGTGACACTAATGGATTCTGGCATACGTCAGGAGATGAATATTATAATAGTCGCTATAAGGAAAGCAGCAGGCGAAATGGTGTTTAACCCCTCCTCTCAGACCCGAATTGAAGCAGGGGACACTCTTATAGCCTTGGGGCACGGCAAGGAACTAGAGCAGCTTGGACGAATCTTGACAGCCTCATAAAAGACGATCTATGCCGTTGCGCATCTCTTTGTACAGCCTTTGGGCCTTCGTGAGAGCCTGCAGGTCGTCGACCCCCATGACTTCATCGGGATTCTCGACAGTTTGGAAACCCACGGTTTTTCCGTGCTCACGGAAAATCTCTACAAGGTCGGTCAGGAAATATTCGTCAAATTTCCCTGTAACGCCGTTTATCTGTTTTTGCACTTCATGTGGGCAGGAGGATAGATGGCCAAGATGAGCCAGGAGATCAGCACGCCTAGCCGCATATATTCCAGAATTACATATGGAAAATCGTCTTAGTTCTGACTCTGAAAGGTCCTTCCAGTACTTCCATTCGATAATTCTTCTCACCATCTGCCCATTGACGTCCAGCAAGCCGTATTGCCTTTTGTCCTGTGGAGCAAAGCCCAGTACCACCATATGATAGCTTTCCAACTTATCGATAAGTTTGTTGTATGTGACCTTTCTGACCAGGGGAACGTCGCCCATAGTTATTATAATCATCTTGCACCGTACCCTTTCGAGGAAAGACTTACACGCCAGCAGTGCGCCGCCTGTGCCATCTAGTATTTTCTGTTGACAATAGTATGGCTCGTATTTTTCTGTGGCTTTTATTACTGCCTCCTTGTGGTGGTGAACGACTATGCACCTGGGGCCTTGGGGCAGGTTTTCCAGAATATTTTGAATAAGGGGCTGGCTACCCTCAAAAGGGCTTGACACCGGTATGAGCGGAAGGAGGGTCTTATTGCCTTGGTAGTTTCTCATTCTGGTGCCCCTGCCGGCTGCCATAATAATAGAGGCAACGGGTTCGGCGCTTGCCATAAGCTATTTTCCTCCTTTGCTTCATCCCCCGGCCACTCTTTTTAAACTTAAATGGCCCGGGGGCTATAGTGGTTGACGCGATCAATTCGCTGGCCAGTATAGTTGAGAGATGATTTCTCTGTCAATCGGCGGGTGTGCCTGGGCTATGGTTTCACCCAAGGGCTTAATCCTTGCGCCATGGGGCCATATCGGCTATAGTTCAAATCACCTCGCACAGAGGGGAATACATACTCACCATTTTGAGAACAAAGAAAGGATAAACTACAATGGCCGGGAGAATGCCAAGAATCCTGCTGGCCAAATTGGGGCACGGGCACAAGGAGTCCCTGCTCAACCTTGCCAAGAGGCTGGGCGATGCCGGATTTGAGATCGTGTACACAGAGCTGGAAGACCCTGAGGCTATTGTGGGTACCGCGATCCAGGAATCGGTTGATCACCTGGGTATCACCGTGCTGGAAGACGGAGAACTGGATGCGGTTCGCCGGATTAAGGAACTACTGACTATCAGCGGGGAGATGGATATCACTATCGCCGTGGGAGGCCTTATAGGAGAAGAGGCAGCTAAAACACTGGAGGAAATGGGGGTGGATGCCTGCTTTCTAAGAGGTACCACCTATGAAGAATTGATAAAATGGGCGAAGGATAATATTAGCTCTCCGAAAGCCTGAGGCACGGCGATGAGGACCAGGAAGGGAAAAAATCTTTTTTGGAAATGGCTGTCACATTTGATGAGCTTAGCAATGCTTTTGGTGTTTTTGTCTGCACTGTGCAGTGAAACGCGGGCTTACGTGATGCCACCTGGGCAGATACTGGGGTTTATGGTGAAAAACTTCTCGTCTGTGAGCACACTTGTGGTAAAGCAGTGGGTGAAAGCATCCAGATCGAGCGGCGAAGAGCAGGGGCAACTGGTGGAGGTAAAGGTAAGCCTAAAAAGGCCTTGGTTTTATCATTGTGAGAGGACCGTCGCGGAGGAAGAAGGTAGCAATATTTCGGATGCAAGGGCATGTGGATGGTATAATGTAGCCAAATTTCAATGTATTTTCTTGCAGCATTCAGTCACCGAGATGATCGGCTTCTTGTCCAGGGTTGGAGTGCAGAGTTCAGAGGTATCTCTGACCCATATTGGTTCTGAGATAGCCTATCTTATAGGAAGAAGGCGTATAGGGGAGTCGTACTTGATTTTATCCAGGAAAACATTTTTGCCCCTTTTACTTCACATTGGTGTGGCAGGGTCACCGATGGGACCATTTGATTTACGGTTCAATGATTACAGACGAGTGGACGAAGGGTTTTATCCGTATAGAATCATTTGCGAGGCAGATCATACTGGGGCAGAAGAATATGTAGCCCAAGAGGCCATAGCCAATATCAGCATTGAACCCTCAACCTTCCGGCCCGCCAATAGACAGGTCAATTCTCCTGCGGCCCAAGACCTTGCACCAGCCCCCAATAATGAACGAGTCAAGGAGGTTATCGAAATCTTTAAGCAAAGGTCTCAATAGGCTGGTTAAGCAATTATTTCGATTAGAGGAACAAGGGCCATTTCTTATATGTTGCCATGAAAACAGATGATCCAAGGTGTGTTGAAGTTGCTGTAGCGCTTCCGGTCGATGGCACTTTTTCCTACCTTGTGCCAGAGGCTCTGACTGATAGCGCTTCAGTGGGATGCAGAGTTCTGGTACCCTTTGGCAGACGCAAGGTAGAGGGGTATATCATTGGTGCTGGGGAAAGCTGCACAAAAGGACAGCTCAAGGAAATCATCGAGATCCTGGACCGCTATCCCCTTTTTCCCGAGTCAATGGTCCCTTTCTATAAATGGGTTCATCAATACTATATCCATCCTTTAGGTCAGGTGATCCAGAGGTCTCTTCCTTCCGGCCTCAGCAGGAAGATTTATAGGGTTGCCTATATAACAGAGAAGGGGCTCAAGCACCTCCGGCTGGGCTTGGTCTCCAGGGAGGAAAGGGAGATACTGGATGGTGCCGCACGCAGGCCGGGCAAACCTATCGGAGGTAAAGTGGATACCCTCAAGCAACTGGAGGCCCTGGGCCTGTTAAAGCTTGAGGAAAAGGTGAGGTCCAGGGTTGGCCCACTCATCAAAAGGTTTGTGGCGTTCAAGAAATATGCATCAAGGCCAGATGAGAAACAACTGAGGGGTAGCCGTGCACGTAATGAGGCGGAATTTTTGGACTTAATTTGGAAACAGGGCCCCATCGTCCTGTCTCACCTGCGCAAGAGATTTTCCAATGCAGATTACTTGACAAAAAAGTGGATGGACAAGGCAGTGTTGGAGGTCTTCAGCGCTGAGGCGGCCAGGGTGCCCGAAACAGATATTGTCCACACCATGAAAAAGCCTGACCTGTTATCAATTCACCAGCGCAAAGCGATACGAAAAGTGTCCGGCCTTCTTGAAAGAGGCAGGTATGCCACCTGCTTACTGTTTGGGATTACGGGAAGCGGAAAGACAGAAGTATATCTACAGGCAATACGCCGCGCATTGGAACTGGGCAAGCAAGCAATCATGCTGGTACCTGAAATAGCTTTGGCCATTTATATGGAATCTATATTCAGGTCCAGGGTTAAGGGAAAGGTCGCTGTGTACCACAGCGGATTGAGCCTTGGTGAGCGTTACGATCAGTGGATGCGCATGGCAAAAGGTGAAGTGGATGTGGTTGTGGGGGCGAGGTCTGCCCTTTTCGCGCCACTGCCAAGACTAGGCCTGATAATAGTGGATGAGGAACATGATGGGGCATACAAACAGGACAGAGCCCCTTATTACCAGGGCAGGGATGCGGCTGTAGCGAGGGGAAGGCTAGAGCATGCTGTAGTGTTACTGGGCTCAGGGACTCCCTCAATTCAATCTTATGCCAATGCTATGGCCGGGCGCTACAGCTTGATCAGCATGCCCAAGAGGGTCAAGAACCGCCAATTTCCTGAAATGGAAATTATAGATATGAAGGAGCTGGATCAAGGAGGCAGAAGGCACATAGTTAGCCCCCGCCTTATGGAAGCGCTTGAGGAAAACTTGAGACGTGGCAAGCAGAGCATGATTTTTTTGAACAGAAGAGGATTCTTTCGGCTTTTTGTTTGCAGATTGTGCGGCGCTGTGCTCACGTGCCCCAATTGCAATGTGTCCCTGATTTATCATCTTCAGGATGCCACGTTGATGTGCCATTATTGCGGATTTAAGAAAGAACCTCAACAGCGCTGTCCTATCTGCAATATGCCTGGTTTGAAGAGCTGGGGATTTGGTACCGAGAGACTGGAGCAGGAGCTTAAGGATAGATTCCCTGGCGCCCGAATAGCCCGTATGGACACCGACGCCGCCAGGAAGAAGGGAATAGCGCGTGCAATTATTAGGGATTTTATTAACAACGATATAAGCATTCTCCTTGGGACTCAAATGATTACAAAAGGCTATGATGTGCCGGAAGTTACCCTGGTTGGCGTAGTGGATGCTGATTTTAGCCTCGGATTTCCGGATTTCAGGGCGGCCGAGCGCACATTTCAGATACTTTCCCAGGTGGCTGGCAGGGCTGGGAGAGGGAGTGAAAAGGGCAGAGTTATTATTCAAACTTATAATCCTGGGCATTATGCTATTCAGGCAGCCATATCGCAGGATTATGAGGCCTTGTACGAGAAAGAGATCGGATTGCGCGAGCAGTTGGGCTTTCCACCTTTTACTTACCTGATTGCACTAAAACTGCAGGGAAACTCAAAGGAGAATACTGAAGAGGCCGCATGGCAACTTAGTGAAAGGCTGAGAAGAACACTCCAGGGCTGGCTGAAAAAGGGCAAGCAGATCATGGTACTGGGCCCTGCACAAGCACCGATTGCCAAGCTGAGAGGAAAATACAGGTGGCAAATATTGATAAAGGCAAAAAAGGCATTTCTGGCTCAAGAGCTGTTAAGGGTGGCTAAGAAGACTTCTGAGCGGGACCTTCGAACAAGAGGTGTACAGCTTATCTTGGATGTGGACCCTTATCAGATGATGTAACAAGTGCTGCTGCCATGTAACCTACAACCCGGTCTTTCTCCCCTGTTATATCACCCGAATTTGCCGCTTTGAGCACGAGCGCCCTGCATTGCCCAAGGGCCAGGGAGGTGAGCATAACACTTATCACCGGGCCACCGCCACATGCCTCACATTTGCCCGCGCGCAATGCATCATAGAGGGCTTGAGGATTCATCTCACTCACCAGCTTGATAAAGCATGCATCCAGTTTCTTCGCATCCATGTATGGATGATAGTGAGATAGGTCAGAGCTAGCCAGCAGCAAGGTGCTGTTCAGGGAAGGAAGTACCCTGGCCAACGTGCTGGATAGCATCCTGCACGTGTTAATATCCTGGCTGCCCATTAAGATTGGCACGATAGAAAAATCCTTTATTACAGTTTGAAGGAAAGGAAGCTGGATTTCCAGAGAGTGCTCCACAGCATGCACATCCCTGTAGAAGTGGATGTTTGGGTCAGAATTAAGGATCTCTCTGGCGACCTTGACATCAACTCTCACTATACCGAGTGGAGTCTCATAACCCTTCTGTAGATTAACCGAGACACCTGGAAAGGGTATGCGATGGCTGGGGCCTACCATTATTATTCTCTTGAACCGGTGGGTGTAAAGCAGACGATAAGCATAGGCGGCTACCTGGCCCGAGTACTTGTAGCCAGCATGCGGTACAATGATGGCCCTGAGGCGGCCGTTTATTCGGGGAACAGACGTGTTGGTTAGAAACCCCAGGATCATCTTCTGGAGCCTGTCGGGGTTTGCTGGATACCACGTCCCTGCAAGGATAGAAGGCCTGATATCATTGGGGGCTGGCTGTGGCTGAGCGGACCATGCCTGAGGGAAAGAAAAGCAAGCCAAACACAGAACTGTGGCTAAGAAAACACTGAATATTGTGTAAAATCTTCGTTCCATAGCCTTTTTCCTTGCCTTATTATAGGCTGTCAGGATAAAAATAAAAGCCTTTTTCCCCACTGGCCCTCCTCATCCTCAGGGGGGCAGGCATAGGAAGGGGATTTGACATTTCACTTATTCAACTTAACATTATGGGAAAGGTAAGTCAGGGAGTTACTGAAAAATGCAAACCAATATTCAATGTAAAGTTTTTTTCTTGGCTGTAATTGGTATCACCTTATTCCTCGGGGGCTGCAGTAATAAAGTAGGGGCAAGGCCGCCTGCCCCTGATTTCAAGCTATACGATATACAAGGGAAAGAGGTGAGCCTGAGCGAATTTCGTGGCTCTCCGGTGATACTTGATTTCTGGGCCACTTGGTGCCCGCCGTGCAGGATGTCAATACCGGAGCTGGTCAAAATCCAGAAAGAGTATAAAGATAAAGGGCTTGTGGTGCTGGGACTATCCCTTGATGATCCTTCCAGTACCTCTAATACCTATCTTATGGAATTCCAGAAGGAATACAACATAAACTACAGGATACTGAGGGCCAACCAGCGCGTCTTGGTAGACTATTTTGGCTATGAAAACCCTGCTATTCCTACCATGTTCTTCGTGGATAGAAAGGGCAGGATAGTTAACAAAATAGTCGGATTTCGGCCCAGGGCAGTCAAGACTACGCTTGCCGAGCTATTCAACGAATGATCATCGACTTCCATACCCATGTGTTTCCAAAGGAGTTCAGGGAGGGCAGGAGGCGTTTTTTTGAAAACGAACCTGCTTTTAAAATTATATATGAATCTCCCCGGGCACGTCTTGCGGGGGCTAGGGAACTGATCCGTCACATGGATGAGGAGGGTATTGAACGGTCCGTGGTATTTGGTTTTCCCTGGGAACAATACGATAATTTCAAGAGGCATAATGACTATATCATGGAGGTGGTGAGCCACTACCCTAAAAGGCTTGTAGGATTCTGTTGTTTTTCACCCTTGTCGGTAAAAGGGGCCCGTGAGGCTGACAGATGCATATCGGCAGGTCTGAAGGGTGTAGGGGAATTGGCAGTGTATGGCGGAGGGATGAATCGTTCTGCTCTGGACGCCATTGACGAGGTCATGGCCCTGTGCAGGGAGCGCGATGTGCCGGTCTTGATCCATACCAACGAGCCTGTAGGCCATCAATACCCCGGCAAGGCACCTATGACACTGAGACAAATCTATGACATGATATCAAGGTTTCCAGCCAATCGCCTGGTTCTTGCCCATTGGGGCGGAGGGCTTTTTTTCTATGCGCTCATGAAGAAAGAGGTAAAGGACAGACTGAAAAATGTCTGGTTTGATACGGCTGCCTCACCTTTCCTGTACAAGCAGACTATCTACCGACTAGCCGGAGAGATAGTGGGCTATGACAAAATCCTTTTCGGGACAGACTACCCACTCCTGCCAGCCTCGCGATACTACGCGGACATAGATTCATCAGGTGTGTCTGAGGAAGCAAAGGAAAAGATCCTGGGGATAAATGCCCAAGAGTTGATCTCTTAAGGGTTGGAAAGACGATAATATACTGAACTGCCCACATAAGAAGCGGAAGAGGAGGAGCTATATGGGAGAGTTAATAGAAGCTATAAAAGGAAGAAGAAGCATCAGAAAGTATCAGGATAAGCAGATCCCGGATCAAGCTCTCCGGGTCATACTGGAGGCGGTACAGTGGTCTCCCTCGTGGGCTAATACCCAGTGCTGGGAGATTATCGTGGTGAAAGACCAGACGAATAAAGAGAGACTTCAGGCAACACTCCCCAGGACAAATCCCGCTTCAAAGGCCATGGTTCAAGCCCCTGTTGTCCTGGTGGTTTGCGGGAGGTTACAATCTTCTGGTTATTACAAAGGACAAGTGACAACAAAACATGGAGACTGGTTCATGTTCGACCTGGGTATCGCCACCCAGAGCATATGCCTTGCCGCCTACGATCAAGGCCTCGGGACGGTGATTGTGGGCTTGTTTGACCATGACAAGGCCAAGGAGGTGGTGGGCCTTCCCGATGGATATGAAGTGGTGGCAATGGTACCTGTAGGGTATCCGGCCAAAGGTGCTCCTGCCCCAAAGCGAAGGGAAGTAGCTGATTTTACTCATTACGAAAAGTTCTAGCCAGACGGATAAGGTATCCCTGCGGTCCTTACCTCTACTTTTCCTGCCAGGAACTTTTTTACTTCGGGAATAGGGACCTCGTTTCTGTGGAATATTCCGGCTGCAAGGGCGGATTCGGCCTTGGTTTTGGTGAAAACGTCATAAAAGTGTTCTGGGCATCCGGCCCCACTGGAGGCTATAACAGGGATAGTGACAGCCTCCTTTACGGCGTTTATCAGCTCAATATCAAAGCCCTGCTTTGTCCCATCCCTGTCTATGCAGTTGAGTAATATCTCTCCAGCACCAAGTTGCTCCACTGCCTTTGCCAGGGTCACGGCATCAATCTCTCTGGCTTCCCTTCCCCCTTTGACAGTACACTGGAACCAGCAATAAGGTTCCCCATGAGGGCCCGGAATCTCTGTCTCAATTACGTGATGTTTTACCCCCGAAGCAGAGTTGACATATACCCTTTTTGGGTCGATAGAGATGACAACCGCCTGGTTGCCGTAAACACGAGATATCTCTTCTATTGAACTTTTTCCATCGCCAAATCCCCTTTCAAGGAATTCTTCCACAATGTATACCGCATCGCTCCCGATAGAGACCTTATCCGCTCCGGAGCGGAAGTACTCGGAGGCCACCTCAAGGGCAGAATAATTCCTCCCGTTGGTATCAGTGTAGTCCCGGATTCCTCCCCCGATGGTTAAGGGCACAAAGACATTTTCCGATGTACGGCGCAGGACCTCAAGCATTGGCATGTCTTCAAGGGGGAAGTCGCGAAATCCTGTAATGTTCAAAAAAGTAATCTCGTCTGCACCTTCTTCGTAATATCGTCTGGCAAGCTCCACAGGTTTGCCCAGGTTTCGGACCTGCCCTTTTTCCCTGACATCATAGCGGTCTCCTTTGGTCACTACGAGATCCCCCTGGTCGTTGGTTCGCACGTCCAGGCAGGCTATGATTCTCTTGGCCAGCCGTGTGGTCTCAAGTGTGACGGGTGGCATTGCGGCGGACGATGCGGGATTAAGGAAGTTGTCAAGCAAAGCCAGGCCGAGGGCACCGCTCTTTTCCGGATGGAACTGAGTAGCAATTATGTTGCCCTTTTGTACAGCGCTGACGAATCTTATGCCATAGTCTGTGGTCGTAAGGATTATATCAGGATCTTCAGGCACTACATGGTAGGAGTGTACGAAGTAAAATTTCTCATCCCCCCTGAGGCCGTGGAAGATCTTGGATTTCTTGTAGGGCAGGATTCCATTCCAGCCGATATGAGGAACAGCAAGATTAGTCTCAAACCTCTTGACGGTTCCCTTGAATATGCCCAGGCCGGGCACTCCCGGGGCCTCTTCACTGCGTTCAAACAGTACTTGCAAGCCCAGACATATGCCCAAAAAGGGTCTGTTCTGTAAAAGATATGACTTCAAGGGCTCCACATAGCGCTTCTTCTGCAAGTTTGCCATGATTTGGCCGAAATTGCCGACGCCCGGGAAGACGAGTATCTCGGCTTCAAGGATCTCGTGGGGGTTGTTGATTACCTTAAGCTCATAACCCAAAGCCCTTATGGCATTTTTCACACTGCGGACGTTTCCTGCACCATAGTCAAGAAAGGAAATCATGATTTAAACCACCATTGGTGTTTAGCTAAAAAATAAGGAAAAGGGCCCCTTTAAAGCCTTTTGTGGGCTCTAAGGGGCCCGGAACTCGTTGACATAAGAAAAAATTTCAGAAATTAAAAACCGTATCAAGCTCCTCGTCAGGCACGTCAAACACCTGGTTATGAGGAGGCAGTTTCTCTATCTTGAAGAATTCTGGCAGCCTGTCATCTGCTGATGTAAATCCTGCGTTCTGGTTAAACTCTCTTTCATATTTGAGGACTTTCTGACCAAGGGCCATGGCATCATCCGCAGTAAGGGAAAGACCGTATTTTGCGTTTACCATATCCACCACCGCGGTGAAAGCTTCTGGCATATCCATTACCGGGAAGGCCACGAACAGGCATAGGCCGAGGGTATCAATTAAGGCGGTAGAGATCTGAAGGTTTCTAGAAAGCTCCACCTGGCCTTCAGGCTTTAATGGATCCACGTCCCCGCCGACTTTCATGATGTTAGTGGCCACAGCATATCCAGCAGTGTGATCTGCACCCATAGTGGAGGTGGCATAGGTCACCCCAATTCCCTTAATGGCCCTTGGGTCATAAGCTGGCAGCGCCTGATTCTTAACTACTGGCACCCTGCGGACGCCAAATGTTTTTCCCACCACGGCAGCGCCACTGCCCAGGATCCTGCCCAGGGGTGTGCCTTTTCCCACTTCAGCAATCAGTTCCTCTGCACCGGCAGCATCTCCAAATTGCTTCACGCCAGCTTCCATGGCCACAGCTATGGCATTTCCCATCTCAATGGTGTCCAGGCCATAATCGTCGCACGCCCTGTCTATCCTTGCAATGGCATCCAGATCATCTATTCCGCAATTGGGTCCCCAAGCCCATACTGTCTCGTACTCGGGCCACTTGGAAACATATTCACCCTTTTCGTCAAGGAATATTCCACTGCAGCGGATTACACACCCTGCCATACAGCCATGACTCACCACACCTTTACGCTCCTGAGTAATCTTGTTAAGGGTCTCACCCGCAACCTTTTCAGCCCCTTCGAATTGGCCGGAGCTAAAATTACGCGTGGGCAATCCCCCCGCCTCGTTTATGACATTGATAAGGATATCAGTTCCATAGTTGGTGAGGCCCTGACTCGTGACCGGGTGTTCCTTAAGGGCATTGACAAAATTCTTTGCCGCTTCCTTGAACGCGTCTTTATTTTCTATAGGAGACATTTCGCCTTCTGTGGGGTCAATGATAATCGCCTTTAATCCCTTCGAGCCCATAACAGCGCCCAAGCCGCCTCTACCGGCGTGGCGGGTTGGCCTCAGTTCCCTGTCGGTGAAAGCGACACTGGCGGCAGCCATTTTCCACTCACCTGCCTGCCCGATACTTGCAAAACCCACCTTTTCCCCGAATTGGGCCTTGAGTTTGTCAACAACTGCATAGTTCCCGAGTCCTTTGAGATCATCAGCAGGAGTAAGCTCGAATTTGTCTTTTCCTACATATAACTTGTAAAGCTTATCTTCCTTGGGAAATCCTTCCACCACTATGGCCGCAATTCCCAGCTTGGCCAGGTACTGACCGGGTTGTCCGCCGGAGTTCGCCTCCTTTATGGTTCCGGTCAACGGGCTCTTGGCGCCAACTGAGATTCTGCCGGAGTTTGCACAATTAGTTCCTCCCAAAAGGCCGGGGGCGAAAACTAGCTTGTTGTTGGGGCCAATGGCAGAACACGTGGGCGGGACTTCTGTAGACACAATTGCAGAGGTCAGTCCCCGCCCTCCTAAGCCCTTGTATTGCTCGGGAATTTTTTCTGCTTTGATAGAAAGATCAGACATGTTTACTCGAATGATCCTGAACATGGCGGCCTCCTTTCTTGATAGTTTAACGAGGTGGATAGATAAAAAAATCCTTGCATATCTTATTGATCTTTTCAAGTGATTTCTCTAAGGTCATGAGAGAATGCGGGATGCACAGCAATGGTTTACAAAATAGATTTTTCTCAGAAGGGAGCAAGGCGGCATTTAAGAATGCTAGGCGCCAGGTAGGCAATGGGGCAGGTGTACCTTTTAAGAAACCCTCAGTGATGGGGATGGTTATGGCTGTT
>CAZAKC010000009.1:0-46645 GCA_964485655.1 uncultured Desulfobacteraceae bacterium | reverse complement strand
GGCTTGCCTTTTCCACCATAAGCCAGTTGTCGTATATTGTGCTTGGTATCTCTTTGCTTTCACCAAAGGGTATAACCGGAGCAATGATTCATATCGCCATGCATGCCTTCGGCAAGATCACCCTATTTTTCTGTGCAGGCGCTATCTTCGTTGCCACAGGTAAAAAATACATAAGTG
Source organism: uncultured Desulfobacteraceae bacterium (assembly GCA_964485655.1). Classification (GTDB taxonomy): domain Bacteria; phylum Desulfobacterota; class DSM-4660; order Desulfatiglandales; family Desulfatiglandaceae; genus B111-G9. The sequence goes on along the minus strand of CAZAKC010000009.1, from coordinate 46,468 downwards.
AGATGGTGGGAATAGGACGTAGGATGCCTGTAACCATGGTGGCCTTCTTTTTTGGGGCCCTAAGTGTGATAGGGCTTCCTCCGTGTGGCGGCTTTATCAGCAAATGGTATCTTGCACTGGGAACACTACAGAGCCACCAACTGGTATTTCTGGTGGTTCTTTTGACTAGTTCTTTACTAAACGCGATGTACTTTCTGCCCATAGTATACCGAGCTTTCTTTTCAAAGGAAACTGCTGTTCACGAAAGTACGATCACAACTGAGGCCCCGCTGTGGTGTCTTGTTCCAATTGTGGTGACAGCTTTCACCTCGATAGCCCTGTTTTTCTTCCCTGGGTTATTTTTGCGCCTTGCTCAACTTTCTCTGCCATGATGGAGGAGGAAAATGCCTGAAAAGTCGAAAAAATACTTTTTGGAAAGACCAGGAATAATAAAAAAGCTCTGGATGTTGCTGTACGTTATCTGCGGGCTTACCGTTGTGCCGGATTTCTTCACTCACCGGGAGTCGCACTTTGGCTTTGAAAGCTTTTTTGGATTTTATGCCCTCCTTGGTTTTGTTTCCTGTGCCGTATTAATATTAGTTGCCAAGGCGTTGGGTTGGTTCCTGAAGGTGGATGAGGACTACTATGATAAATGACTTTCCTCCGGCATTTATCTTAATAATAGGGGCACTCGTGGTGCCCCTGGTCAAGGGAAAAGCCAGAAATATATTCGCTATACTGCTGCCGGCCCTTGCTTTCTATGTGGTCCACACCTTATCTCCCGGCCAATCCTGGCACGTAAACTTCCTGGGTTTTGATTTGACTATATTGCGAGTGGACAGACTGAGCAAGGTATTCGGATACATTTTTACCCTGAATGCCTTTGCAGCCTTTCTATATGCTTTCTACCTCAAAGATAGCACCCAACACACAGCAGCGCTGCTTTATATCGGATGCTCCCTTGGAGTTGTTTTCTCCGGTGATCTTGTCACCCTTTACCTTTTTTGGGAAGGTATGGCAGTCGCATCTGCATTTCTCATTCTGGCCAGGAAAACGCGCAAAGCCCAGGCGGCAGGCCTCAGATATATACTCGTCCACATATTCGGTGGGCTCTGCCTACTGGCTGGAATACTCATTTACATCCAGTCAACCGGTACGGCCGAATTCACCTCGATTGGTGACCATACCCTGGGCTCTTATCTTATTCTTATCGGATTTCTTCTAAATGCTGCCGCACCCCCGTTTTCTGCCTGGCTACCAGATGCATATCCTGAGGCGACAGTGACTGGAGGAGTGATACTTAGCGCATACACCACTAAGACGGCGGTCTATACGCTGGTTCGGGGGTTTCCTGGCTGGGAAATCCTGATTGTGATAGGCTGCATTATGACCATTTACGGGATCATATATGCCCTACTTGAGAATGATATGCGAAGGATTCTGGCTTACAGCATAATTAATCAGGTCGGGTTTATGATCACCGGGGTGGGCATAGGTACGACCATGTCGCTGAATGGGACCGTGGCGCACGCCTTTTGCCATATTATCTACAAGGCCTTGTTATGGATGTCCGCCGGGTCTGTTTTATATATGACAGGGAAAAGCAAATGCACAGAACTTGGGGGTCTCTATAAAACCATGCCCTGGACTTTGTTGTTTGGAGCTGTGGGGGCCCTCTCGATCTCTGCCTTTCCAGCAACAAGTGGGTTTACCAGCAAGTCACTCATAATCGAGGGCGCTGTTCATCAGCACCTTGCCTGGGTATGGCTGGTGCTGGAAATTGCCTCTGCCGGTGTCTTCTTGCATGCCGGGATAAAATTCCCGTATTTTGTATTTTTTGCCAAAGATCGCGGGTTAAGACCGGGAGAGGGACCTAAGAGCATGTTGATAGCCATGGCTTTTATGTCTTTCTTATGCATTTTCCTGGGAGTTTACCCAAGGCCTCTGTATGGAATCTTGCCTTATCCGGTTCACTACCAGGCATATAGCCTTGTACATGTGGTCTCACAACTTCAGCTTCTGATGTTTTCGGCTTTGGTTTTCTTCCTTTTCCTACCTATGCTCAAACGAACCGATACTATTAGTATCGACACCGACTGGTTTTATCGCAAGGGGGCAAGCATGCTATATCCGGTTCTTGATAGAGGCCTAAACGGGATTAATGCCACGTTTGACGCAATCTTTGTAAAAGGTATTGCCTCGCGCCTATCTGAAATTTCTAAAGATATGATTGCACGGGCCGTGCTGGTTCCGATGGTAACACTGTGGATTGTGAGCGGGAACCGGGGGCGAAGATTGCATTTAAAAAAGACCAAATTATATAATGATGTGATGAAGGGAACTCTCCCGATCGGCATTGGTGCGGGAGTAGCTGCATTTTTCATATCGCTCCTGTTTTTCCTAACCCATAACGTACAATAAGAGTAACACCAAAATAGGATAATTATGGTTTCCATAGAAGAACTCAAGAAAATAAATCTCATTCAAGATCTGGATGACGGTGAGTTAAACAAGTTGGCGGCGCTGTGTAGTTTGAGAATCTTCAGCGAGAAGGCCGTGATCTTCACGCAGGGGCAAAAAGCGGATACATTCTACATGCTTGTCAAGGGAAAAGTCCTCCTGGAGGTTGACCTCACTGATAAGATAATGATCTCTCTGGGCTCTGTTAAACCTGGGTACTCTTTTGGGTGGTCCTCTCTTTTTGAAGGCTCTAATTACACGAGTTCGGCGATCTGTTCTGAGCCATCAGAAGTCATCTCCATCCCCGCTGGTCCTCTGTTGCATTCCATGGAGCAAGACCCTGTTCTGGGGTATAAAATAATGAAGGGTGCCCTTGGCATCCTGAGGAGCAGGCTGACGAGGCGAACGGAACAATTTCTTAAGACACTTCGCATGCACCCTGATATTCAGGGCCTTTTTGGGCAGTAGAGCGGTTCCTGTGCGGAGCAAAGAAGGTTACATACTTGCATTCCTGCCCAAAATCCTGTAAGAATGGCCGAAATTTCGTGGTAAGGGGGTAGAATATGAAGGTGCTGGTTACGTATCATAGCGACACAGGAAACACGGAAAAAGTTGCCCGTGCCATTTATGAGGCTATTGAGCACGCAGAAAAAGAGATATTCCCTCTCAAAGAGGTCGGACAGAAAGATATCTCCGCATATGATTTGATATTTTGCGGGTTTCCGGTTCAGGCAAGCTGTGTTCCTGACAAGGTTCATCCCTTCTTAAAGGGTTTGCCAAAGGGCTCGCTGCTTGCCCTTTTCTCGACCCATGGCTCTTTGCGAGGTGGGCCACTTACAATTGAGGCCATGCATGAGGCCTTAGGCCTTGCGAAGCAGGCAGTGATCCTTGGCACTTTTTGCTGTAGGGGAAAGGTAAAGCACAGCCTGTTGGAAGCCTTAGAGAAAAGGCCTCAACATAAAAAATGGATCGAAGAGGCCCAAAGCGCTGCAGGTCACCCAGATGAGCACGACCTTGAAGATGCCAAGGAATTTGCTCGCTGGATGATAACAAGAGCCAGATCATATCTTTCTTAGCTCAGAATTTCATGTTCTGTCGGGACAGCACTGCGCCAGAGGGCTCAGAGCCCCCCTGGCGCAGCTTTACCTTGTTGCATCACATCTCCCAGTTCACGCCACACTCGGGACCCAGCAATTCAATCATTTCATCAAAGATAGCCTTCAGGGTCACTACGCCTATAACTTCGCCGTCTTTTACCACCAGCGGTTGCCTTACGTCCTCTTTGAATATTATGTATATAGCATGGTTGATGGTGTCGTCCTCAGTCAGTAGCGGGTGAACTTGCGACATTACATCTCTTATAGGCTTCTGGGCTTCTTGTTTGATCAATTCCATAAAGGAGCTGTGCAGCCATTTAAACCGAGCCTGCACCTCACCAACTTCCTTAGTTACTTCCAATATTCTGGAAGAAAGCACTGAGTAGTAAGCCCTGGACATTTCCGGTCCTTTGACAGACTCTGGCACCAGGCCCTTGATAAGGTCATACATGGAAATCTTGCCCACGATCTTACCTGAGTTGTCTTTTATGAAAATCGTGGTATGGAGTTCTCCTTGTCCAGATTTTTTTATTTTCTCATAGTTTCTTTTCAGAATCGCCAGAGCATCACATAGCTTTGATTCAATACTCACAGTCTCATACTTTTCTATTGGTATCAAAATATCTTTTACCCGTTTATCCTCTCCCATACTGTCTTCCTCCTTGTAATAAGCCGTTTTAGCTATGATACCGAAGGCTAAATGATCGCGCTCGCCAGGAAACCGATATAGGATCAGGCAAGGAATTTCAAGAAAATTTTCAAAAAAATCATAAATCATATTTATCTTGAAAAAAGCGAAAATTATGATAAGAGCATAGGTCAAAACAATAGGCTTACCCACCAACCACAATCGTCAATCACATCAATTTGCGAGGCAGTCATGGGAAAGAAGATTCTGGTGATAGATGATGAACCCGATGCCCTCACTTATATAGAAACTGTACTGAGTGATAATGGCTATGAGGCCATCACTACCACTTCGGCAATTGAGGCAGCGGACATTGCAAGAAGTGAAAAGCCTGATCTGATCCTGCTCGACCTTATTATGCCCGAGAAAAGTGGTATAAGCCTTTTTGGAGAGCTTAAGACTGATCCGGAATTAAAGGCCATCCCGGTCGTGGTCGTATCTGGTGTCTCCCAAGTTACCGGAGCTGATTTCTCCGAGTTCACATTCAAGTTGTCTTCCCGGTCTGAAGGTGCTGAGGATACCACACACGTGAGACCCGATGGATTTGTGGAAAAGCCCGTTGATCCCCCGGAGCTTATACGAGTAATACAACAAGTACTGGGTGACTGAAGTCTTTTAATAGACGAGACTTCTCACGGCCAGACCGACGATAAGAAATGCCACCGAGCTACATATCATCAGGCGGTTTGCTTTTTTTATGTGACAGGCCTCAAGAACTTGGGATGCATCGCCAATGTAAGGCTTCACTGATACGACATTTCTGTACACATTCAGCCCCCCAAATCTAACCCCCAATGCACCTGCAAATGCAGCCTCGGGCCACCCGGCGTTTGGGCTATCGTGGCGACGGGCATCTCTGTGCAAAATCCGCCAGGAATTCTGAGCGCTAAGACCAATAAGGGCGGCCCCCAATGGGACCATTAGAGCGCCGAGCCTTGCAGGAACATAGTTTGCAATGTCATCTAACCGGGCAGGAAATTTTCCAAAATTCAAATACCTTTCGTTCTTATAACCAAAAGTCGAATCCAAGGTGTTTATGGCCTTATACATAATTGCGCCCACGGGTCCAAATAAAAGCCCATAAAACAGCGGGGCCACCACGCCATCGATCATATTCTCCGCCACACTTTCGACTGTCGCCCTTATCAATTCGGACTCCTCCAGTCCTTCGGTCCTCCTTCCCACCATCATACCTGTCTTTTTTCTAGCGAGTTCCAAATCGCCCAATTCAAGTGCCTTAAACACCGCGGTGCTGTGCCTCGTTAGGTCTTTCGCAGCCACGGCGGTAAACAGCATCAGTATTGAAAGTGCCTCGAAAACAGGCCCGGATAGATGAGCTGCCACCCTTAGAAGGGCGATCGAAACAAGACAGATAGTCAATAGCACGCCTATCGTGGTGATCACACCGGCCAGCGTTTCCCATTTTATGAGGGCCCTGGATCTGCTTTCCAACCATAAGGCCATCTGACCAATGAACTTTACGGGGTGGGGAAACCACCGCGGATCACCTACCAGGAGATCAAGCCCCACGGCAATCACTATTTGCTGTTCTAGCCCCATTTATGGATGGCTGCTCAGCACCTGTTGCAGTGCCTCAATCAGGCAGAGGTTATCCTTGGCAGACCGGACACACACCCTGAAAAACATCTCATTTAGGGAGGCAAAATTATCGCACCTTCTTATCAGGATTTTATGCTCTCGCAATAGCCTGTCCTGTAGCAAAGATGCATTCATCCCATCTTTGTGTATCTCACATAGTAAGTAATTGACCTTACTAGGAAAAACCCTAATCACTCCCAGTTCCTTCATCATTTTAAAAAGCTCCATCCTTGCCTCTGCAATAGTCCTGATGACCTGCTCAATATCCTCTCTGTGATCAAAGGCCTTTTCCCCTATGGCCTGGGCAAGCACATTTACAGACCACGGAGCTTGAAGTTGCTTAAGCCTTTCAATTAGTGGCGGATCTGCCACTATCCACCCGATCCTGATCCCCGGAACCGCCAATATTTTGGTTAAGGAGAAGAACAGGATCACATTTTTTGGTCGGCCTTTTAATAATGGATCCCTGTCCTGAACAAAATCATAAAAGGCCTGATCCACCGCAAAGTGCACCTCTGTATTATCTAGCGCCATAGACCGTATCTCTTTGCCATCACATAGATCGCCGGTCGGGTTATTTGGTCTGCCGATATAAACAATATCGCCTGGTCTCAATACAGTCCGGAGTTGTTCGATTGGAAACCTGAAACCGCAGTGGGCTTGCATAGGAATGTTCAGCACCGCCAGCCCAGCGGCCCTTGCGCTGTACTCATAGTCCACGTAAGAAGGAACAGGTATCACGGCCCTTGAAGAATTCAGCGCCCTGGGTAGCAAATACAGCAGCTCGCTTGTACCGTTGCCTGGAAGGATCTCAGATTGAGATATGCCGAATGATCGGGCTATGCGATCCCTTAATTCCGAGCAAAACGGATCAGGGTAATGTATTATTTTGCTCTTTATCCTATCAATCACGGAATAAACCCATTCTGGGGGGCCGAGGGGATTCAGGCTTGATGAAAAATCAATTATTTCCTCAGGTAGGTATCCCAGCTCTGCTGCAACCTGCCAGACATTTCCGCCGTGCCTCCACCCTTTCATAGGCAACCGCCCCCATGCACGACTGCCACTGCAATCAGAGCGGGTACCAGCTCAGCCATCTCGCAGATTGCCCCCAATGTATCCCCCGTATAACCACCGATTCTCCTGTAGCATAGTGCACAAAACACCAATACAAACCCCAGCGACGTTGCGGTAACAATGACGCCCAATCTGCCAAACCCCGTAACTGAAAACACCACCATAAGCCCTGTGCCTATGGCCACCCCGAGCCATTTCAGGTCTCTTGCACCCAGAAACGCAGTCCCTAGCCCTCCTTCCGCCCTTGCGTAGGGAAGCACCGCCATCATCACCAAAAGGGCTGTCCTGCCTGAAACGGGCATGAGTACAATCGTAGACCATATGGCTGGGGTAGGAATACACCTAAGGCTGGTCCACTTCCCAAGCACAAGGAAAATTATTCCTGCCACACCCATAGTTCCGATGCGGCTGTCCCTCATTATGACCAACACCTTTTCCCTAGGCCTTGCACTCAAGAAGCCGTCACACGTATCTGCAAGGCCATCCAGGTGCAATGCTCCGCTGGCACCCGCCAGGAATCCGACAACAAGCAGCGCAGCCACTTGCGGCGGGAAAATATAATAGAGCAAATGACTCACCGTCATCACAAAAAGCCCTATCAAAAGGCCAATAAGCGGAAAAAAGACAGTACTTCGGCCCAGGCTCGCGGAGTCCAGATTCACTCTGGCAGGCATTGGCATGATGGTAAGAAACGACAAGGCACTCAGAAACGCTCGCACGCGGGCCTCTCATCGACTAGGCTTGATAGATACAGGGATACCCGACACCATCAGTATGACCTCGTCCGCTTCCCTTCCAAATACCTGATTACAACGACCCAGTAAGTCGCGATATTTACGCGCCAGCTCATTATCCGGAACTATTCCCATTCCCACCTCATTAGTAACAAAAATAGCGGTTCTGAAAGCGCCCCGTGCCTTGTCCAAAACGCCGAGGCATAAATCACATATACTCTTTTCAGTCAATGATGCTAGATGATCCCCTGCTCGCAAGATGAGATTGTTTATCCACAAGGTTAAGCAGTCGACCAGCACGACTTCGTGATTAGCCGCTTGAGCCAGTGCTTTTTCCAGTTCTATGGGCTCCTCAATGGTATTCCAACCCCTGCCTTTTCTTGCCTTCTTGTGTTTCCTTATTCGATCTTCGATTTCAGGGTCCACTGCCACACATGTCGCTATGAATATGTGCTGCCCCGGAGACTGTTCCGCCACCCTTTGGGCATAATCGCTTTTTCCGCTTCTGGCTCCTCCCGTAATGAGAATAACCTTCCCCATATGTGTTCCCCGCTCCAGCTCCAGGACCTATTTATCTTTCCCTTTACCGCGCATGGCCTCGCGTAGTTTATCGGCCAATGATCCAAATGACGCCCTTTGGCCCCTATAGCTCTTCCACTCAGCATCTTCAGCCCCAGGGCCCGGCTCCAATGTAATCCTTCTCTGCGGCTGATTGATTTGCCGGATTACCACAGAAATGATATCTCCTACCTTGCATTTTTCAAGCTTCGTTCTTTCTGGTGAGCCATCCAGCAAACTTTGTGGTATTAGACCCGTCAGGCCGGGCTCAATGGAAGCAAAATAACCATACGGCTCCTTTCGCTCAATTCGAGCCTTAACGACCTGTCCTTCGCTATACCTATCAAAGACCTCCGCCCACGGATCTCCCTCAACGTCCTTTATGCTGAGTGATATTCGTCTATTTTCACGGTCAATATCTTTTATCATCACCTTGACGGTGTCGCCAGAGCTTACCACTTCCTCGGACTTCAGGACTCGTCGCGTATAGCTCATCTCGCTGATATGAACCAGACCCTCCACACCGGGCTCCAGTTGCACAAATGCCCCAAAGGGTGCGCATCTCATCACCTTGCCGGCCACGATTTGCCCCACCTCGTATCTGGCATCCAGGCTCTCCCACGGGTCCGGTACGGCTTCCTTTATGGAAAGTGAAATTCTGGCATTTTCTGTTTTCTCTTCCCGGATCACCCCTAAAACCCTGACCTTTACAATATCAGAGACCTTGACCACCTCCTCGGGAGCCGTAACATGAGACCAGCTCAATTCTGATATGTGGACCATCCCCTCCAGACCAGGAAATATCTCCACAAACGCGCCAAATTGGGCCACTCTCGTAACCTTACCATCTAAAACCTCTCCCTCTTTGAGCTGGCCCAAGAATTCCTTTTTAGCCTGCGCAGATTCCTCTTCCAGCAACTTTCGCCTTGACACAACGATATTTCTTCCTCGTTCCTCAAAACGCGTCAGTATGAATCTATATGTCTTTCCTATGTACTGCTCTTTGTTTTCGGCATATCTTAAATCTATTTGGGATGCTGGGCAAAATGCCCTATGATGCATAAGTCTCACCTCATAGCCTCCCTTGCATCTTGCTATCACTTTTCCCTCTACAGGAAGCTCTTTTTCGAATGCATCCCTAAGCGCCCTTAATCCCCCGACGCCGGATAAGGCTCGGGAAAGCCTGACCTCTCTATCTGACACTGATACCACGTATAGCTCGACCCTGTCGCCGACACTGCATGTTATCTGGCCATCGTCGCCAGCGAGTTCATCTCTGTCAACGACTCCATCCATCATGGCGCCAATGTCTACAAAAACAGACTCTCTCCCTATGGATACAATCTCAGCTATCACCCGATCACCCACCTGAACGTCGTCGCCCCCCTTCCTCTCATAATCAAGGAGAAGCTCTTCAAAGTTCTTTTCCTGGCCATTATCTTCACTGTTGCCAATCCCTTTTGTCATATCCTTTTACCTCAACACCCTTTTTGTTCAAAATCACTGGCAGTCTGTGACTCTACCAAGGAGGCGCTATCTTTTCAAGGCCCGGGAGCTTGTGAAACTTTTTTCTTGACACAAGAAATGTCATAATATAACTTGTTCATGCTATGAATGTTGATGACCACCAGCAAACAAGAGATATTACTAAATATCAGGTGTCTAAGCTTCAGGATCTCATTAGTGAGATTCTGGATTGTTGCGAGGGAAGGCGCCTTTATGAATCAAAGTCTTTGAGGGTGCCTTATGCTGAACTAAAGTGTTTGATGTTGTTTAAGTCGGAAAAATACCTCACTGTTAAAGGTATATCACAAAGGCTAGAGGTTGCCAAAAGTAGGGTTACTAAAATAATAAGTGGTCTTAAAAACAAAGGATTGGTAGACACGGTGGAGGATCCCAAAGACGGGCGAGTCAAGCTTATATGTCTGACGCCCAAGGGCTCTGCCAAGGTAAAGGAGGTAGAGGAGTTCAGGGATGCCCTTTATGGGAAACTCCTCCTTCAAATTAAGGAAGAGGAGCGCAAGCCCTTGCTTTTTTATCTTGAATTGCTGACAGGTGCAATGGAGACAATAAGAAGCGAATTGGACTAATTTTTTTGTCTCTAAAGTTAATAGCATTAACAATAATAACCGGAGGTAAGGATCCATGGACAAGGAGTTAGAAGCACAAATAGAGAAGAAAGTGAAAGAAATTTTGGATGCTGAATTGGGCATGAGGATTTCCCAGGCGGTAAGGGAAGGCCAAGTGGAGAGCCGAGCAGCCTTTATTGCGTCGAAGGGGACTCTTGATATGGCATATATTCCATTAATACTTGCAAGCTCTTGTGCGGCCCTTGATATCGAATCCGCCATATTTTTTACGTTTTACGGCCTTGACATTTTAAACAAGAAGAAAATCAAAAATCTTAAGGTGCCACCCTTAGCTAATCCGGCAATGCCTATGCCTGTTCCAAATATCATAGGCGTACTGCCAGGGATGACTGCTATGGCCACTATGATGATGAACAAGTGGATGGCAGCCCAGAATGTGCCCACCATTGAGAACCTCCTTACCACCTGCCTAGAAAGCGATGTCAGACTTATCGCGTGTCAGATGACCATGGACGTTATGGGAGTGAAAAAGGAAGATCTCATAGACGGTATTGAATTCGGGGGCGCAGCCACTTTTCTCGAATATGCCTCGAAGTGCAACATAACCCTGTTCATTTAGCTTAAGGCCGCAACATAACAGAATAAGTCTTGCAGAAGGTTAGCCTCCGGCCATTTCGGCCGGGGGTATATAAACCCAAGGGGGAAAACTTATATCTAAAGGAGGTGCAACTAATGAAAAAGGTGATTGTGGTGTTAACATTTCTTGTTTTCGGCCTCAGCCTTCCTTCGGTCTCTGGGGCGACTAACGGTGATAGCCTTATCGGCATCGGTCCCATATCCAGGGCCATGGGCGGAGTTGGAGTAGCCGCTCCCCAAGACGGGATTAGTGCAGTATTCGCCAATCCTGCAGCCATGTGCTTTGGTCCATATTGTCCTGGCTCTGAAGCAGTATTTGCTGGTACGTATTTTGACGCCAAAGTCACAGGTAAAATTGACGCCCGAGCTATGGGTGCTCCGTACACGATTTCGAAAGGCACTAGCAGAATGAAACCATTCGTAGTGCCTGCTATTGCTATCACTTCGCCAATTACGCCTAAGCTACGGTTTGCAATTGGCGCTTACGGGGTTTCTGGAATGGGTGTGGATTACAAAGACAAGGGTGCGATGTTTTATAATTCTAACACCAAGGGCTACCTTTTTACCAAACTGGAGATCATGAAGTTTGCCCCTAATCTCGCTTACTTGATTACACCGAACTTCTCCGTTGGTGTATCCGTAAGCGTGGATTACGGCAACTTAGACCTTGGTGCAGGAGGCGCCCACGATTACACCGTTGGTGTTCAGGTCGGTGCCCTATACCATTGGGGCCCAATAAACTTTGGCATTTCATACATAACTCCGCAGAAGTTCAAACACGAAAAGGTCTCCACCTTTGGCAAAAGTCCGGACACCAATCCGCTGGAAGACCTCGAACTGGAGAACCCTCAGACACTTATTTTCGGGGTATCTTTTGAACCAAATAGCAGACTTCTTTTTGAATTTGACACCCGCTGGTATAACTGGGCGGATGCCAAAGGCTACGAGGACTTCGACTGGGACAACCAGTGGGTTTTCGCGCTAGGCGCTCAGTTCAGGCCAATTCCCGGATTGGCTTTGAGGGCCGGTTTTAATTATGGAAAGAACCCTGTTAACAAGCATAACGGATGGAATCCCATGGGAAGCACCAATGTCCAAGGAGTCAACGTAAATAATTTTAATTACGAGGTCCTGAGAGTTGTCGGGTTCCCGGCCATCGTAGAAAAGCATTTGACTTTGGGTATTGGTTACGACCTTACCGACAAAATCGTTCTGAATGTGTCTTATATGCATGCATTTAAAGAGAGCATGAAGGAAAGCTCTCTCCAATTGCCATCAGGTGGTACAGTTAATCTGGAGTCCACAAACAAAGAAAATTCTGTCACATTTGGGCTGACGTGGCGTTTCTAAAAAAGCAGTGATCATGTTGGGCGGGCGAGGCAGTTTTCTGCTCTGGCTCGCCCTGTTTTTTTTCTCTTCCCTCACTATTTTCCAAGGATAAGGGGGCTGAATTTTGTCTGGACATCATAGACGTCAAGCCCCTCCCGTCTTTTCAGAAACCCCACCACTAGGTAAGTAAATGGAGTGGCCGCTGCCTCATAAAGGCATTTGATCAACCATTGTGTCACGATAGCTGAAGCCAGAATCGCAGATGGCATTGCCCCGTAAAAGGCCAATGTTATAAAAACAAGCGAATCCAGCCCCTCTCCCACCAAAGTTGATCCTATAGTCCTCGCCCATAGCCACTTGCCTTTTGTGGCGATTTTCATCTTTGCTAGTACAAAAGAATTGGAAAACTCCCCTACAAGATATGCCAGAAACGAGGCCACGAGCAACCTCGGACTATAGCCTAGGATCTGTACGTAGGCCTGTTGCCCTTTCCAAAAAGGTGCTGGCGGCAACACCTTGCCGATCCATAGGGCAACCACAACCAAGAGATTACAGGCAAATCCCAGCCATATGACGCGCCTGGCCATGCTATAGCCATACACTTCGGTGAGCACGTCCCCTATTATGTAACTAATGGGAAAGATGATAATGGCAGCCGGCAGGATGAGCCCAGAAAACGATACCAGCTTTACTGCGATTATATTAGAGGTTATCAAAGACGAGACAAATACAACACTTATTACAAGCAAAAGCGGCGTATAAGCCCCGCCATTGTCCTTTCCCCTCATTTTAGTTTAACCCACCTCTTTTACTAAGAACCCTTTCTCGAAGGCTATGCTAACTCATTCACCGATTAAATCAGGATGCTCGTGGGGTATATCCCCTTTGGGGTGGTAATGGACATGTTGGTGCAACACATCACGCTTCAGCTTCACAATCTGTCCATCCTCAATTGTATAATACTTCGATGTGGTCTTAACTATGAAGTCCCAGTCATGCGACACAATGACTAAGGCCTGATCTAGCCTGTTTAATACGTTTATTATACGGTCTCGAGTCTGTAAATCCAGCCCAGTGCTGGGCTCATCAAGAAGCATGGCCTCTGGCCTCATTGCCAAAACGGTGGCGAGAGATACAAGCCTTTTCTCCCCGCCTGAAAGCTTGTGAGTTATTCTGTCTTCAAAGCCCTTGAGCCCTACAACCTCAAGGGACTGTCTTGCAACTTGCTCAGCCTCACCAGTATCAAGTCCCAAGTTAAGGGGGCCAAAAGCCACATCCTCCAGCACAGTGGGTGAAAATAATTGATCGTCAGGATTTTGGAAAACAAATCCAACGCTCTTCCTGAGTTCATAAAAATCTGTCTCTGACCTTACCTGCTTGCCCTTAAAAGTCAGTACCCCCTTCATGGGTTTTAATAGACCGATGCATATCTTCAACAAGGTAGTTTTTCCAGAGCCATTGGCTCCAATCAGTCCTATGCGCTCCTTCGCATAAAGATCAAAATCCATGTCTTTAAAAACCGGATCACTGGAGTTTGGATAGTAAAACGTAATGCCCTTCAAACCCAATAGCTGTGGCATAGTTAACAGGCTCCGTCAAAAAGGTCTTGGAAGGTTCGAGACCTGGTTAAAATACACTAAAAACATTATGCAAAATCCTATTATTATGCTCAACAAAATATCTCCTCTGGCCAATCGAAATTTCCGCAGTGAATAAAATTTTCCATTGAATCCCCGGAGCAACATTGCTTGGTAAACCGTTAGACCACGTTCATAGCTACGTATAAACACCATGGCTAGTAAATAGGCATATGTACGATAGGTATGCATGTTATTCCTCGGCACAAAACCCCTTACCTTGGCCGCTTCTAAGAGACGATCATATTCTTCCTTGATGACGCTTATGTACCTGTAACTGATCAGCATTAATAATGTTAGCTTGGTGGGAAATCTTAGGCTACTCAAAGCAAACCCAAGGAGTGGAAAAGGAGTCGTCGCAATAAATGAGATAATGATGAGTAAGATCGCGTTGCACTTTATTGTAATAAGAAGGGCAAATTTTACACCCTCAATAGTTACCTCCCACTTCCAAATTGAAAAAATCCCCCTCCCATGTACTGAAAACGGCAAGAAAAACCAAAGAAACGCGATAAATGCATTAACAATAATCAGGCGCTTTATCACCCTTCTTATTGGAAGTCTTGCAACCAACAAAAAAAGGACACTGATAAAAAGCGAGCATGCCGCAGCAAACAGATCGTTGAGTACTGCAATGGTTGCAATGAGCAAAAACGCGCTAACTATCTTAGCCCTCGGGTCAGCCCGATGAAGGAATGATCTGCCCTGCTGGAAGGTCTCCTCAAGCAATTAGCTGCTTTTCTCCTTTTTTCCCAAGATATAAAACGCTATTCCTGCAAGCCCAAGGATATAGCCAAGTCCACCAAGTACGTCTTGAACAGTTATCCTATCTTGGCTTAACTCAGCAAGCTCTTTTTTTATAGGGGCAAGCTCTCGGTTCATGGTCCGCGAAATAAGGTCCTCCAAGTCCTTCTGCGAAATGGCGATGCCAACGGGGGGAGCAGCTTGCTCAACAGAACCACTGCTTGGCTCACTTGCTGAAAGCTCATCTGATCTAACGACCCAAAAATTCTTGTGTCCCATCTCAGCATTACAAACCACCTTCAGGTCCCAGTGGTTTTTTATAGCATCTTTTGGAATCGGAAACGACGCCTGTCCCTTTAGATTTGTCTTTGTGGTTAATAGCCTTTCTCCCGTTTGTTGGGAAAAAACATCGATCTCCCCACCTTTTACGGGCCCCCCTGGGGTAAATTTGGCTTCACATTTAACCTGATTGCCCTCTACCCAACAAAATACATTGACTCTGTGGCAGAATCCAATGCGTGGAATCAGACAAAGGCAAAATGCGAAAAGGGAAAAGACGAAAAATTTCCTAGTGTTTTTCCACATTATTCTCCCTCCTTTGGAACAATCCTTAACAGTTCTGGTCTAGCCCTTTTCATAAATGGAATCGCTACCGCAGTAATTATGCCTTCTATGATCATAATTGGTATGTGAGCGAGCAGCACCGCCTTAGCAGCTCCCATAAAGGCCTGATCTGACAGATACAGCGATACAGCAACAAGCACCCCTGCACCCGCAACTGCACCTGCTCCAGCAATAAACCCTCCTATTACATTTAGGCTATGGCTGTTGGAACCGACCATGCGGGAAGTCAAATAATAAAACACCACTCCCGGCAGCGCCATATTTACCGTGTTTACTCCCAGTACAGTAAGGCCTCCAAACTGGAAAAATACAGCTTGAAAGAACAATGCCACCAAAAGGGCTGGGAAAGCTGCCCAGCCTAGTATCAACCCTATCAATCCGTTTAGGATAAGATGAACACTACTGGGCCCCAGAGGCACATGAACCAGTGAGGCGACAAAAAAAGCGGCTGTTAGGACTCCCACTTTAGGGATCTCGTCTTGTCGCATCTTTTTCAGCCCTAGGGCCACGCCACCTACACACACGACAGCTCCCCCAATCAAAACGGGTGCTGACAATACTCCTTCAGAGATATGCATATCGACCTCCAAGAAGGAGCCCTCTCTAATTTTACAAGGGGCTCTTTAGTCACTTCTTTATTTGACTGCTGGCCAGGGCAGAAATTTTACCCAGATTACACCACCCAACTCCACCTCCTTGGCCTGTCCTCCATGTTTTATGGTATAGCGCGCAGTGCTTAGTGCTGAAAACGCCCACCACCCAGGTGCAGGAGGCGAGTAGCAAAAAATTCCCTCACTATCTGTGTGGACCACTTGAGTTACCATATATTCCGTAGCAGCCTTGAGTTTACCCCCTTTATTGAAGAACTCGATCTCCACTGGCCGGTTAGCAGCAGGCTTCCCATTCAGATATACACGACCCCTGAAGACATTTCCAGCATACAGCCCGAAAGGCCTTGTAAGAGGGACTATCTCGGTTTCAAGCCCGAGGGGCTTCCCCCATCCCTCTTCTTCTCCATACGCAGCAATATAAGTCTTGGTAATATGTTTAATGTAATGGTCTTCGGCAGGCTCCCAGTAGGGCTGGGGTATCATATAGATGCAATACACCCCAGGGCGCTTAACCCTATAGTTTAATTTCCATGCCTTGTGCCCAAGGTGCTTGGTGGGTGCTAGTTTCGCGGTTACCACATCTTCCTTCAAAGACCCCATGTTCACGACTGCCGCCTTCTGTGGCCTCTCCAGGTCCATACTGTGTTGTTCAAAAGGATGCGTAAAGGCAAAAAGGATCTTAACCTGCCGGTGTGCCTGGTCAAGCATGGTTAGGGAAGGGATCACAGCCCCAAAATGGGCATAGGCCGAGGCAGGAATAAAAAATATACCAGAAAAAAGTATTAATATTAAGTTATTTCGCAAGTTTTTGAGTTTCATTGCTTCTGCACCTCCTCCTAAATATTACTTAGAAATTCATCGTCATCCTTACACCTGTAACCCATCCGTCCACATCGTCTTGCCCGCTATTACTCTTATAATCATCCTTTAGGTACTGGACATCAAGGGTCAGCGCATAAACCTCACTAAGCCCAAACCGTACGTACCCTTCAGCCACTTGGGACTTATCAAGATCACTATTTGCTCCATCCAGGTAGGCATAACCAACCCCGATATTATCCTGCCCTCGCCCCCAGAGCTTGCCACTAATATTGATCCCTCCCGAATAAAGTTCATCAAAATCAACAAGGGCATCGTCCGCCTGCCATCCTACCCTGATCCATGCACCAAGGATTTCTCCCAACTCCTGATCACACGAAACAGTAACACCCTGCAAGCGGGCTCTTCCTCCACTGGGCTTAGTAAAATCTTTGGTTGTCTCATCCATAGCCACCCGATATATCCCTCGCCCAACGCATGTTTCAACCCCATAGGCAAACTGGACGCCATAAAAATTATATGGGTTGCCCTCCTCGTTCTCACCAACTCCCATGAATACGGCCTTGGCAGAAAAACCACCACATTTCCATTCCAGTGCCCCACCTATATCATATGACGGAAGCAACGCAATGGGGCTATTTACAAAGGCCTCGTTCATGAACTGGGTAAATTCGTCATTTGCATAGGCATTTTCATCCAGGTAGTCCGTAGAGTCGATGATACCGCCAGTGATAGATAGACTCTGATCTGATCCAAAAGAAAACCTGTGTTTTCCCCATACATTGAACAAGTAATCCCTGTTACGCCCGTTAATATCCTTCACATCGTCTTCGAGATCAGCAGCCCATGGAGCAAGTACAAAGGCATACTTATCATTGTTCAGCCCATTACCTGCCCCGAAGCCCAGTTTAAAGAATACTTCATCATTCTCTGTAGGCCGGATGCTAATCTCTGGCTGAAAAACCACAGCACCCCTGCCAAAATCATCAACCCCATCAGCATTTGAACGCTGATACTGATAGGCCCCTGCTACGGTTCCTCCAAGCCCGATCTTATCAAGCATAGAGTACTTCCGCTCTAGCTTATCCACTCTTTGCTTCAATTGCCCTATTTCTCCGTTCATTGTCGGCCCATTGGCTGGTGCACTACCAGCAAGGGCTAATACGCAGGCAAGCAAAAGAAACTTAAAAATGATCTTCACAATCTCACCTCCCCCTTGTTCTATGAGCCCTTCGGGCAATATTGACGCTAGCTACGGATTGATAAATTGCCCCGCGGCAGCAACCCTGCTTTGGCCGACCAAATAAAAAGGCCACGAAAAGCACCGACGGGCGTCTTGCTCGTCTGGGCCTTCGTGGCCTAAATCAGGTCGCTAATTTTGATCCTTTGGGGCCTCGAGCTTCTTACTCGAGCCAAATTTGCCGCTTATGTAGCAAAAGCACAGGGGGCTGTCAAGATTTTTTCTGCCGATTGAAAAACATCACTTCGTGATTAGGTTTATTAAAACAAAAAGGAGCTGTTGGACAAAATGAACTCCTGCAAACAACTTAGCAAAGAACATCTTAGAAGCGCAATATGTGTTAACGAGAGGGGTGCGGACCTTGATTTGCGAGCCGCTAAGGCCATGGCTGAGAAAATAGCGAAGACAAAAGTACCAGACCCCATGTTACTGGCGTGGTACGAAAGAAAGACCGGCCGCTTCTCTCCCCCGGTGGAATGCTGTGGTGAGGAAAAGCCGTCATGGCTGATCTACGCAGAGTCCAGGGGCGGGGATATCATTGTGAATATAAACGACTTGGAATACGTGTTTGTATTTCGCGACTCATCCCTATGAGGACAACAATTGCGTGGGCTACTTTGAGACTTATCCGCGGGCCTTTACATAGGTGCTGGGCTTCACGTACTGAAGAGAATGGCTTACTCCGCTGAGGCTTTCTGCTCCCCCTATGACGAGATACCCACCCCATTTAACGGCTTCATAAAGCCTGTTAATCACCAGTTCCTTTGTCTCCCTATCAAAGTAGATAAGTACATTTCGACAAAAGATAACATCGAACATCTCTTTGGGAATTCGCCCACTCAACAAATTAAAGCGTTTGAATGTCACCATCTCACGGAGTTGTTTTTTGACTTGGACATACCCATCCCATTTCCCCACACCTTTTCTAAAATATTTTTTCAATATTTCCTTGTTAATTGATTTGACCTTTTCCATAGGATAGACACCTTCCCTACCCGCGTTAAGCACCTTTGTGGAGATATCAGTAGCCAGGATAGTGGGCTTGAAACCCCTCTCCAGGCAGTAGATCGCTATTGAGTATGGCTCCTCACCGCTGGAGCAGGCTGCGCACCAAATGGCCGTGTGCTCGGGCCTCAAGCACTCAAAGTGATGGGATTCTCGGAAAAAATATGTGTGATTTGTGGATATGGCATCAAGAAAATTTCTGAGTTCGTTGCTATCGCGCTTAATCAGGGATAAGTATTCCTTTACAGAGGTGATGCCGGTAGCCCTGAGCCTCTTGCCAAGCCTTGCCTCCAAAAGGTTCTTTTTCCCCTCGTGAAGGTTTATGCCAGACAAGTTGTACACCAAGGTGCTCAGGGTCTGGAATTCCCTCTGACTTAATTCCATTTTCGCCATCCTCTGGGGCTTTTTATTGATCTAAATCATTTTGATTATCGGCACAATCCCCACAACCCATTAACCTGACTAAAGCTTATCCTTGCATGGCCCATCTACCTGTGATAAATAGCATAACGTCAGAGTTGCAAAGGCTGTGGGAATGCTATGAAAATATTTAGCTCCACCATCATCCTCAGAAGCACTGCCCAGACGGACGTCTTTGACATAACCCAATCGGTGTGCAAAGAGATAGATTGCTCAGGCATAAGGAACGGCGCTGTTACCCTATTTATCCCAGGTTCGACCGCCGCTCTCACTACCATTGAGTATGAAAGTGGTGTAATAAATGATCTGCGCAGGGCCATAGAGAAGATAGCACCAAGTAACATATACTATGAACACAATGAGAGATGGGGCGATGGAAATGGATATTCTCATGTAAGGGCTGCCCTTTTGGGGCCTTCCTTGCATATTCCGATCATTGGAGGTAATATAACATTAGGTACATGGCAGCAAATTGTGGTTCTGGATTTCGACAACCGCCCCCGTAGCCGGAAGGTTATTGTTCATATCATTGGACAGTAGGCCCAGGGGTATAACAAACAAGGGCGGAAAATTCTATAAGGCCACATAAGGTCTGGTGCAATGGGGCGCAACAACACAGCCAAAGAGAAATCTATTAACCACTTTGAACCCGGCACTAATGTAGCGCTAGCAGGCTTGTCCGCTTTCGGAAAGATGCCGAGGGCCTCCTCTGCGGCACCGGGATGAACATGTATGGGCGGTAACTTTATCTTGGGTGCGATCGTGCCTGGCTCTAACACAAGCCAAAATCTCAGGGAATCTTCATCTAGGATAGGCAAGCGCCTGGGGTTTTGGCTGTTTATATTTAGGTGAGTAAGGCTAGTAAATATGAGCCAAAAACAGGTGTTAATAGATAAGAATAGTCCTCCGGACGGGATCGCGCGTAAGAGCATAACGTTTCCCGATCCTGATCTACTAAGGGCGCTCTGTGGCCAGGGAAGCTCTCATCTGCAGCGTATTCAGGAGCGCGTAGGGGCGAGCCTATACCTTAGAGGTAACGTAATAACCATTGAAGGGACAGATTGGGAAATCGAGCTGACCGAAGCATTGCTTAAACAATTATATGAACTTCTGAAGGCACGATTTCCTTTGTTCCCCGACGATGTGGATTATTCTATCAGGATCTTGAGCCATGATAAATCAATTAACCTCAAGAAAATCTTCAAGGATGAAGTTTTTATCTCATCGAAAAAGAAAGTTATCACGCCTAAGACCATTAACCAAAAGGAATACATTGACGCCATCAGAAAGTTCGATATCGTCTTTGGTATTGGCCCTGCCGGAACCGGCAAGACATATCTTGCCATGGCAATGGCCATAGCCTCCTTGTTGAAAAAGGAAGTCAACAGAGTTGTTTTAGCCCGCCCAGCGGTAGAGGCAGGGGAGCACCTCGGTTTTTTGCCTGGCGATCTTTATGAAAAGGTCAACCCTTACCTCAGACCTCTATATGATGCGTTGCATGACATGATGGATTTTGAAAGCGCTTCAAGGCTTATCCAACAAGGTGTTATTGAGGTGGCACCCCTGGCCTTTATGCGGGGTAGGACACTCAACGACTCTTTTGTGATACTAGATGAGGCCCAAAATGCCACATCAGAGCAAATGAAAATGTTCTTGACCCGCTTGGGATTTAGCTCCAAAGCGGTAATCACAGGTGACGTCACTCAGACAGATTTGCCAGAAGGCAAAATCTCAGGGCTGATTGAGGCCCGTGATATTCTAAGCCACATTAAGGGTATACGATTTGTTTATTTCTCGAAAGTGGATGTCATTCGCCACCCGCTTGTCCAAGAGATAATAGAGGCTTATGAAAAAATGGAAACCGGGAAGCGGAAAGGCGAACACTAGCATTATGACGGAAAGAAAGCTACCCAGAAAATCCAGGACTGCCAGAGTGACCAGGAAGCAGGATTCAGAACGCCGCATTCCTATTATGTCTGAGGCCCCTACTGCCAAGACAAGCAAGTATGAACTAACCAAATGGATGCTAATTATCTTTATGAGTTTCCTCTTTGCAGTTTTGCTCTACCCTGGACTTCTGAGCAAGCCAAAACAGTATAAACTAGGAGATATAGCTGAAAGGGACATAAAGGCCACACATGACTTTTTAATAGAGGATACGGCGCTCACGGAAAAAAACCGGGTGAAGGCCATGAGGGAAGCTCCTCCCGTTTATGACTTTGATCCTTCAGGTTCCGATGCTATAGAAAGGCTAAGGACTGCATTTGCAGAGGCCCGGCGCTCCCTGGAATCTCCTGAAGCTGATCAGTCTAGCCCCCAACAGATCAAGTCCAGCGAGTCGGCATCGCCCCCATCTGCCTCTCCTGAGCCGGGCTTTTCCATAGACCGATTTTCAGAACTCCTTGGCCTTAAGATTGACAGTGCCGTCTTCGATCTCCTCAAAAAAAGCGGTTTTCCCCAGGAAGTTGAGAACTTGACTATAAAGCTCATTGGGCCTGTGCTGCACAGAGGCATAGTTCTTAACAAGCCTAGCCTGCTGAGCCGTGCGTCTCACGGGATAGTTATCCATAATATCCTCACAGACAAGGAACTAAAGATCAAGGAAGTTGATAGATTCATTGATCTGGATCAAGCCAAGAACCTTATCTTTCAAGACTGGGAAAAAATTGATTCCCCCCTGCTCCCTCCTGAGTTAAAGAGGGTCAGTTTGACCCTGGCCCTTTCCTTGCTGAGCCCCAATGTTACTTTTAATAAGAGAGAAACCGAGCTTCGAAAGGAGGCGGCCCGCAAGGCGGTCAAACCTGTTTACTTTAAGGTCAAAAAAGGGGAGATGATCGTCAGGGAAGGAGAGCCCATTCGCCAGGAGCATCTCCTTAAACTGGCCGAAGAATACAAGTATCTGAACAAGGACAAATTCCTGGGCCATATCCCTGCAATGGCGGTGCTTATAGCCTTTCTGCTGTTTTCTTTCTATCTGGTGACCACGCCCATGACCCAGCGCAGGCCAGCTAAAAAGCGGGACCTGGTATTTCAAGCCTTAATTCTCGCTGTTTTTTTTCTCCTGGCTATTGCTGCGAATTTTATAGCCTCTGAGGTCTCAAGAGGATTCCCGTTTCTCACTACTAGGGCGTTGATATTTGCTATCCCAATAGCGAGCGGCCCAATGCTCATATCCTTGTTTCAAGGGCTCAGGATCGCCGCAGGGTTTTCAGTGATCCTTTCTGTTCTTACGGCCCTCGTTCTGGGAGGAAAAGTGGAATTCTTTGTTTACTTCCTCATTGGCAGCCTCATTGCGGCTCATGGCATGAAGGATTGCAGGGAAAGGGGACAATTTATAAAAACTGGGCTCAAAGTGGGCCTTGCAAATATAGTCCTAGCCCTTGCCATTGAGACCCTGCATGGATTTTTCTATACGGTCGAGCCTTTACTGGCTTCCGCTACCGCTTTTTTTGGAGGGATTCTTGTGGCAGTCATTACCACAGGTAGTGTACCGCTTGTAGAAATGGCATTCGGCTATACCACGGACATTAAGTTGCTGGAACTGGCAAGCCTAGACCAACCGCCTTTGAGAGAATTGATGGTCCAGGCCCCTGGTACCTATCACCACAGCGTAATTGTGAGCCAGATGGTGGAGGCCTCAGCCGAGGCTGTGGGAGCTAATCCTTTGCTCGCCAAGGTAGCGGCTTATTACCATGATATCGGAAAGATGAAGAAACCCCTATACTTCATTGAGAATCAGATTAATGGTCAAAACAAGCACGAAAAACTTGCTCCTTCCATGAGTAGCCTTATTTTGATCTCCCATGTCAAAGATGGCGTAGAGCTTGCGACCAAATATAAGTTGGGCCAGCCTATAATTGATATAATTCGGCAGCACCACGGTACCAGCCTCATTACGTTCTTTTATGAAAAAGCGAAGGAACAAGCAGAGAATCGCTCGGATAAGTCCGCTCCCATTAAGGAAGAAGACTTCCGCTATCCTGGCCCAAAACCCCAAACCAAAGAAGCTGGCCTGGTGATGCTGGCTGATGCAGTACAGGCGGCCTCAAAGACTCTTGTAGATCCCACCCCGGCCAGGATCCAGGGGCTTGTACAAAAAATAATTAACAGAATTTTTTCCGACGGGCAACTTGACGAATGCGAATTAACCCTCAAAGATCTTCACCAAATAGCCAAAAGCTTTAATAAAACCCTGAGTGGAATTTTCCATCAGAGAATCGAATACCCCGAACCACTGCTCAAGGCTTCCGGAGGTAGAAAGGCGGGCAATGGAAATATTGATCACGCGACAGCGGGAGTTTCTCGAACCCAGCGATCAGACGATAAAACGAAAAATGGAGAAAGTCTTAAGCGCCTTGGACTGTCCTGACAAGGAGCTGAGCATCCTCCTTACATCTAACGATAAAATTGCCCAACTCAACAGCAAGTATCTTGGTCGTGAAGGGCCCACAAATGTTATAGCTTTCCCCATGTCTCCCGTGGGCAAGGACGAACCTGAATCTCCCTTGCTGGGCGACATTGTTATCTCAGTTGATACCGCCGTAAAAGAGGCCGAAGAACTGGGCGAGACCCTTACCGAAGCGATAGGCCGACTGTTGATCCATGGGCTTCTCCACTTGCTGGGTTACGACCACGAGCACTCCGGGATAAAGGCTCTCGAAATGGAAAATGAAGAGCGAAAGCTTATGAAAATCTTTAAGGAGGGATAAGGATGGCACGACTTGCAGTTAATGTTGATCACGTGGCAACAGTTCGCCAGGCAAGAGGTATCGAGGAGCCTGATCCGGTGATTGCTGCAGGCATCGCAGAGCTTGCCGGTGCTGAGGGAATTATTTGCCACCTGAGAGAAGACAGACGTCATATTCAGGACAGGGACCTCGAGCTTCTCAGACAGACAGTAAAAACCAAGTTGAATTTGGAAATGGCTGCCGTTGACGAAATGGTACAGATTGCTATCAAGACAAGGCCCGACCTCGTCACCCTTGTACCTGAGCGGCGAGAAGAATTGACCACCGAAGGAGGCCTCGATGTAGTGAGCCGCAAAGACCACTATAGTGAAGTGGTAGAAGCCCTAAAAGGGGTAGGGGTTATGGTAAGTTTTTTCGTTGATCCTGACCCTGTCCAGATTGAAGCCGTAAAGACTTGTGGGGGCGATATTGTGGAAATTCATACTGGCCACTACTCAGAGGCTCGATCAGAGGCCGAGGCTGATCGATTGTTTTCCCAAATTGGGGCAGCAGTAAATGTAGCTGATAAACTTGAGCTAAAAATTAGCGCAGGCCACGGCCTTAACTATGTAAACGTCAAGCGCTTCCGGGACCTTCGCCAGATTGAAGAGTACAGCATCGGTCACAGCATAGTGGCAAGAGCCATATATGTTGGATTTGAGCGGGCAGTGCGGGAAATGGTAGAGCTTGTAAAGGACTTCTAACCCCCTGGCTGGGAATTTATCATGATTTATGGTATAGGAGTGGACCTTGTTCATATCCCCAGAATGGAGCGGGTTGTTCGAAAGTGGGGGAGTAGATTTGTAGACAGGGTGTTTACCTCCGAAGAAAGGAATACTTCCTTCAAAAGGTCCAGGCCTTATGCAGCCCTTGCACTGCGGTTCGCTGCAAAAGAGGCTTTCTCCAAAGCCTTGGGCCTGGGTATGAAACAAGGTGTCAAATGGAGGGAAATAGGGGTCTACAACGACTCAAGGGGGAAACCCGGCATAAGACCCTCTGGCACCACTCTTTCTATTTGTAAAGAGAGAGGAATCAGCGCTATTCACCTCTCATTGTCAGATGAGAAAGACAACGCCGTTGCAATGGTAGTCTTGGAGAAAAGCCATGAGATTGGTTAAGGCCTCAGAAATGCAAGAAATGGATCGCAAGACCATCCACGAATTGGGAATCCCTGGCATAGTCCTTATGGAAAATGCGGGAAGAGGTGCTGCCCAAACCTTCCTCGACCATTTTTGTCCTAAAGCCGGCTCCAGGGTGATGATCATCTGTGGCCGGGGGAATAATGGTGGCGATGGATATGTAGTGGCAAGGTACCTGCACGAGGCCGGTCTGAGGCCCATAGTTATGGTGCTGTCCCAGAAAGAGAGAATATCGGGCGATGCTCTCGTTAATCTCAATATAATACATGCTATGAATCTGGATATTAGATACCTGCCAGATGAAGTGCAATGGGACACACAGAAAAGTGAGGTAGCTCATGCCACTCTTATTGTGGATGCCATCCTCGGAACCGGTCTCAATTCCCCAGTTAAGGGGTATTACGCGAGAGTAATTCAGGATATTACCTCTTCGGGCAAGCCCGTCATGTCCATTGACATACCTTCAGGGCTTAATGCAGATAACGGCAGCATTATGGGTGTTGCTGTCAAGGCAGACCTCACCGTCACGTTCGGGTTCCCCAAGCTGGGAGAGCTTATTTTTCCTGGGCGGGACCTGGTAGGTCGCCTGGTGAGAATCGACATATCCATACCAAAATCAGTTTCAAATCAGATCCCTGAGCAATTCCGTATGACAGTGCCTGAGGATTTTGCTGATCTGCTGGTTGAAAGTAGAGAGGATATCCACAAGGGACACAGGGGACATTTGCTTCTCCTGGCGGGGTCAACAGGAAAAACCGGCGCAGCTACCCTAGCGGCCCTTGCGGCGGTGAGGTCCGGAGCAGGCCTTGTCACAGTGGGAATACCAGAAGGGCTAAATCCGATTATGGAAGAAAAGCTTACGGAAGCCATGACTGTTCCCCTTCCTCAAACACCGGCAGGGTCCCTTTCCATCAAAGGGCTTTCGGAAGTGGAAAATCTTATGGTGGGTAAAACTGCACTGGCCATAGGACCCGGACTGTCCACCAATCCTGAAACTGTCGAACTCGTGAGGGCCATTGTCTGTCGCTCTAAACTGCCCATGGTCATAGATGCCGACGGCCTCAATGCCCTCGCGGGAGCGCTGAATTTGCCGAAGGACTCTGCAGCCTACACTGTTCTGACACCGCATCCTGGTGAAATGAGTCGGCTGACAGGCAAGACAATTGCTGAAATCCAGGCGCATCGTATTCTTACAGCTACTCAATTCGTAAAATCATATGGCTGCTACCTGGTACTAAAAGGGGCGCGGAGCCTTGTGGGTACTCCTCAAGGCCTGATATCTGTTAACCCTACGGGCAATCCGGCGCTAGCCAGCGGAGGTGCAGGAGATGTCCTTACGGGGCTCATAGGTGGTTTCCTTGCTCGGCGATGGTCCCCTGAAAAGGCAGCCCTTGCAGGCACATATATTCACGGCCTTGCTGCAGATTGGGTAGCAGAAGAAATGGGAAAGGTAGGTATAATGGCGGGAGAACTGCTGGATGTTATTCCAGCCATAATTACATCCTTACATGAAGGCAACTGGCCACTTAAGAGCCCGCCTCCCCACCTTGATCTATTATGAACGCTGAGGACACTGGCTAAGTGAAAGAAAGATCTGTTAAATACAGGTCTAATTCTGCTCAGCAGACCATCGCCTTAGGGAGAAAAATAGGCCACTCCTTGAAAGAAGGGGACGTAGTAGGATTAATAGGGGAACTGGGTACCGGAAAGACCTGGCTAACCAAGGGAATAGCTCTCGGTCTGGGCGTAAGATCGGAAAACACCGTAACCAGCCCTTCATTTACCCTGGTTAATGTTTATGAAGGAAGGGTACCTATTTACCATATGGATGTTTACAGGCTTCGCCACGGCGCAGATATCGTATCAGCAGGTCTTGACGAGTACTTTTTCATGGAAGGCATCACAATACTGGAATGGGCAGATCGATGCCTTGAGCTTCTGCCTCCCCATCACCTCAGAGTGACTATCTCTTTCGTGGATGAGGACAAGCGCGACGTAATTCTAAGCGGTCATAGCCAAAGGGCTATTGAAATAATGGAGAAACTTCAAAATTTGCAATTTCAACAGGGGGACAGGTAAAAAACCATGGCTTTGATTGTGCAGAAGTATGGGGGCACCAGTGTAGGAACCATTGAGAGGATCAAGGCAGTAGCTCGCCGGGTTATCAGGACTTATGAGCAAGGCAATCAAATGGTGGTGGTCCTATCAGCCATGGCAGGTCAGACAGACAAACTTATTGAGCTTGCCCACGAAATCTCTGAGCAGCCTGACCCCAGGGAACTGGACGTGTTAATGGCAACAGGTGAACAGGTGAGTGTTGCCCTTTTCGCCATGGCCGTGAAGTCCATGGGCTACGATGCCAGATCTCTTTTGGGTTTCCAGGTTCCAATTTATACTGATGCCCTATACGGCAAAGCGCGAATTTACGAAGTAGACACAGATAGAATCCGGCAAGAGCTTAACAAGGGAAAAATCATTGCGGTAGCGGGCTTCCAGGGCCTGGATGAGAGCGGTAACATTACTACTTTGGGACGGGGAGGCTCTGACACCACTGCAGTGGCTCTGGCCGCTGCGCTTAAGGCTGAGGTATGCGAAATCTTCACTGATGTGGACGGAGTTTACACAACTGACCCCAATATATGCCCCAAGGCCAGGAAACTTGACCACATTTCTTATGAAGAAATGCTTGAAATGGCCAGCCTCGGGGCAAAAGTTCTAGAGATAAGATCTGTAGAATTTGCCAGTAAATTTCACGTTCCTATCCACGTAAGATCAACATTTTCGGAGGAGAAGGGCACAATGGTTATGGCAGAAACAAAAGATATGGAAAAAGTGGTGGTCTCAGGCGTTACTTACAGTAAGAATGAGGCCAGAATTACTATAAAACGCGTTCCTGACAAACCGGGAATAGCTTCAAGAATTTTCAAGCCGGTATTCGAAGCTGGAATTGTAGTGGACATGATAGTTCAGAACCCCAGTGAGGATGGCTTCACTGACCTGACCTTCACCGTGCCCAAGCCTGACTTTCACAGGGCTCTTGGGCTGCTGAGAGATGTGGCGCAAGACATAGGTGCTGAGCGAGTCATGGGTGATGAGAACATAGCCAAGGTGAGTATAGTTGGCCTCGGGATGAGGAGCCACGCAGGGGTGGCACAGAAGATGTTTGATGCCCTTGCCAAGGAAAACATAAATATCATGATGATTAGCACTTCAGAGATAAAGATATCCTGTATTATTGAGGACAAGTACACGGAGCTTGCAGTAAGGACACTCCACAGCGCTTTTGGACTGGACAGTGACTCCTAGACACAATCTTGAGCGAACCTCCGGCTATCTGTTATTAGCAGCATCGGTGCTTGTTATACACTTGCTCGCCGAGGCAGCCAACACCACAGCCAGGAGTTCGGCACCATTCCTCTCACAGCCATGTTACGTGGGAGTCAAAGGCCTCGTGAAGTGGCCAGGGATATATGGGTTTAAAAGTCCTCCCACCCTGCAGCAGGCAATAAAAAGAGCCGGAGGAACCCTCAAAGACCTCTCTATATTCTGGCCTTTTGGCCGAACCGATTCGCTTTGTTCAAACACTGTCACGGTGTCTGCGTTTTCTGCTCATAAGGCAGTCTTACGATTCAAAAGAATAGACGCCTTTAAGCGTATCACCTTGGGGCTGAAAATTGATATTAACAGCGAGCCACCAACAGGCTTAACAGCCATACCAGGTATAGGGAAAAGAACCGCACAGGCAATTGTGGCCTTCAGGGAGCGCAGGGGCTGCATAGCTTCATTGGCACAGCTTGCCAGAATCCCAGGTATCGGAGCCAAGACAGCCGTGATGCTGTCAAGGTTCATTATTGTCGGCACGGAAAATTGCCCTAGTAAATAATTCGTAGTGGCTATCAGCAGGGCCCGCAACTTCAGGAGTTGAAGTAAATGAAAGTAAAACAAGGCATTCCAGACTGGATCGTAGGAGTTGTTCTAACGATATTTTTCCTTCTTATTACAACCACGGGAATTTTGGATTTCACTGCAGGGCTGGAGATGAAAACCTTCGATCTCAGAGCTAAATTGGCAGCGCCTGAACAGAGAAATCCCGACATAGAGCTTGTGGTTATCGATGATGATGACCTTGCACAACTCGGCCGATTTCCCTGGCCAAGGAACATATTGGCCAAAGGCATAGAAAACTTGGCCACAGCCGGGGCAAAGGTCATTGCCCTGGACATACTTTTCCCCGAGCCAGAAGAGGCAGCGGGCCTGGACCTGCTAAAGAATCTCAAAGAAAAGTACGATGCCAGCGGGCTGCAACGTTTAAACACTGGCAAGCAGTTTGACCTCCAGCTTCAACAAGCCATTGATAGCCTCGACCATGATGCAATGATGGCCAGTGCCATCCGCAAGGCCGGTAATGTCGTACTTCCTGTTTACTTTGACGTAACTAGTGAAGCAAAAGACACGCAACTTCCCGATTTTGTAAATAAGTTCGCTTACAAGAATGTCAAAGGCAGAGACAGGCAGTGGGCAGTTTCCTCCTTGCTATGGCTGTCCAAGCTGAAACCTCTTCTTCCAAGCTTTGCCAACACAGCAGCAGGGGTCGGTCACCTTAATCTGTTTCCTGACCAGGATGGATACATCAGGAGCCAGGTCCATGTCCTGGGATACTTAAAAGACATTTATTTCCCTTCCCTTGCCATGGAAATTGTACGGCTCTACAAGGGCTTGAAGGATGAGGATATAACCGTGGACCTTGGCAGCGGCATAAATATCAAGGTCAGCCCCTCGCGCACAATCCACGTACCAGTGATTGATACCAGCATGCGTACACTTATAAGCTGGAACAAGGGACCTGGTATCGCTTTTCACCAGACCCCTTTCCGCAAAGTATACAAGAATGAAGTCCAAACCAGCCTCTTCCGCGATAAGATAGTAATAGTGGGTCCAACTGCTCCGGGCGTGGGGGACCGATTTGTTACCCCTATTTCGGGAAATCTTCCTGGTGTTGAGATAATTGCCAATTCTGTAGCTAATATCCTGAATCAGCGATTCGTCTCCCGCCCCATGTGGGTGTCTGTATCCGAATTAGTGCTCATGGTCCTTTTCGGTATATTCATATCTTTCTTGCTCCCCCGCATGAAGGCCGGCCCAGGCGCGCTGTCCTCCTTGGGCATACTAGTGGGATATTCCGCCCTTGGATTCATCCTGTTTTTTACTTCTAACATCTGGTTACGGATTACGCCTCACGTCATGTTGCTTGCTATAGGCTACATCCTTATCATCTCAAAACGATTTCTCATTACAGAAAAAACCAAAGAAAAGGTGGAAGCTGACTCAGTTGAAACAAACAAGATGCTAGGACTCTCATTCCAACAGCAGGGAATGTTAGACCTAGCTTTCGAAAAATTCAGAAAACTTCCCCTGGCCGAGGAGGGAGTGAAAGACCTCCTTTACAATCTAGGACTTGATTATGAAAGAAAGCGCCAATTTTCAAAGGCCCTTGCCACCTACCAGCTTATCACCCAAGATGGACGGCCCTATAGGGATTTAGGTGAACGAATCCCCAAGTTGAAAGAGGCAGAGGCAACCTTGATATTTGGCGGAGCAGGCACTAAGCATCCTGGCGAGATCTCCACACCAATGGCTGAAACCGGAACGAGACCCACACTTGGAAGATACGAGATTATAGGAGAGATCGGCCGCGGTGCAATGGGGGTTGTCTATAAGGGCGAGGACCCCAAAATCCGCAGAACGGTTGCCATTAAAACCCTAAGCCTCACCGAGTTTGAAGAATCGGAAATACCCGAGATTAAAGAGCGGTTTTTCAGAGAAGCAGAATCCGCCGGCCTTTTGAACCATCCCAATATTGTTACCATTTATGACTGCGGAGAAGAACAAGACCTTGCTTATATCGCAATGGAATTCCTAGAAGGCGAAGACCTGCTTCGCTACACGAAAAAGGGCAAATTGCTCCCGGTACGTGACGTACTTGAAATAGTCGCCGATGTCGCAGATGCCCTCGGATATGCACACAGCAAGAATGTCGTCCATAGGGATATAAAACCCGCGAACATTATGAGACTGAAGGAAACAGGAAAAGTCAAGGTCACAGACTTTGGCATTGCCAGGATAACATCTTCTTCGAGGACCAAGACCGGCGTGGTCATGGGGACACCTTCCTATATGTCCCCCGAGCAGGTTTCTGGAAGGAAGGTTGATGGCAGATCAGATATTTTTTCATTGGGCGTGGTACTCTTTGAATTACTCACAGGGCGAAAGCCATTCACTGCGGATGATATGACTTCGCTTATGTACAAGATTGCAAAGGAACGTCATCCCTCTGTAAGATCAATTAATCCCAAAATCCCCACGGTGGTCGAGAAAATTATAGACAAGGCCTTGGAAAAAGACTTAGAGAAACGGTACCAGAACGCCAGTCAAATGGCCGAGCAATTAAGAGCAGTGGTGGTAAGAATGGACGAAATCGTTCGCCAGAAAAAAATGCAAGAGGAATCCAATGAATAGAATGAAGACCAGGTCAGCCGGAAAAACCGACGTAGGCCTCCGGCGCAAGAATAACGAGGACAGAATCCTGGTAGCCCAAGAATTGGACTTGTTCATAGTGGCAGATGGAGTAGGAGGCCATCGGGCAGGAGAAGTGGCCAGCCAAATGGCCATCACCACCATGGAAGACTATTGGCGACGTGTTAAGAGTGGAGACCCACCGGCTTTTTTTCGTGAATTTGATGAGGCTTTGCCCAAGATTGCCTGGCATCTTCTTAATTCCATCCACTTTGCTAATCTCGCGATATTCGAGGCCCAGAAACAGCCTCAATACGCGGGCATGGGATCAACAGTAGCTGTAATAGTGCTCGACAGGTCAACCGTCTGGGCAGCAAACGTAGGTGACAGCCGAATTTATCATTATGACCACCAAAGATTGCTCCAGATTTCCCAGGATCACAGCCTCGCCGAAGAGACCAGGTTAAAAGAACTGTTTCCTAACCTTGACGCGGATAGCAGATTTGCTAAGAATGCGCTCACGCGAGCCCTTGGGCTAGCAGAGACTGTAGAGGCTTTTATAGTTCCAGTAAAACCTGCTCCTGGGGACCTGCTTTTGTTATGCTCCGATGGCCTTACAAATTACGTTGAGGAACCAGCCATAGAACTAATCCTCTCCGATGCCACCACCGCTGTCGAGGAAAAGGTCTCTATCCTTGTTGAGGAGGCCAATAAAGGTGGAGGAGGCGACAACATCTCTGTGATACTGGTTGAAGTTGAAAAGGAAGGGAAATGGGACAGAATCAAGAAAAAACTGCAATCATGAGAAGCTGGGAAGCTTGCAGGCTAGGACGCTTAACTCCTAACTCATTATGTATGTATTAGGGATAGATACCTCTTGCGACGATACCTCTGCAGCCGTGGTCAAAGATGGACACACTGCGCTCTCTAACGTAGTCCATTCCCAGATAAAACTTCATCATCCCCACGGTGGCGTTGTTCCAGAACTGGCTTCCCGTGAACATATCCGCAACATTTTCCCCGTGGTCCAGGAAGCTCTGAAAAAGGCGGATCTGGACCTCAAGGACATTGATGGACTGGCCGTCACTGTAGGTCCGGGTCTGATTGGCTCCCTCTTAGTGGGACTTTATTATGTGAAGGGCCTCTCGTATGCCACGCATATCCCTTTTACCGGGGTGAATCACCTCGAGGGACACATATTATCCATATTCCTGGAGGATAACGCTCCCCCCTTTCCCTTTCTGTGCTTGACCGTCTCGGGAGGCCACACTAATCTGTATCACGTCTTGGGTTTTGGCAACTACAGGCAGCTTGGTCGAACGCTTGATGATGCTGCAGGGGAGGCCTTTGACAAAGTCGCAAAGTTATTGGGCCTCGGATATCCCGGTGGCCCCATAATTGACGCCATGGCCAGAGATGGCGACCCCTCCAAGGTTCCTTTCCCCAGGGCATATATGTCAAAGGAATCGTTGAATTTCAGCTTTAGTGGGGTTAAAACTGCTGTTGCCCTCTTCGTCAAGAGGTGGCAGAAGGGCGAGGGAACGGATACTCAGGGAGTCACTGTAAAGGATATTGCTGCCTCTTTCCAGGAGTCTGTAATGGATGTCCTCGTGGATAAGGCATTAAAAGCTCAAAAGATCACTGGCTGTCGTCACATCTGTGTTGCTGGAGGAGTTGCTTGTAACTCAAGGCTCAGGCAAAGATTTCTCCAGGCCGCCGAGGCCAGGAATCTGACTGTTACTTGGCCAAGGCCCGAGTACTGCACGGACAATGGAGCTATGATAGGCGTTGTAGGGTATCACAGACTGAAAAAAGGTCTGAGGGGAGATTACGCCATGGACGTAAGGTCCCGCTTTTCTTTGGAAGAGATCTGAGAACCTTTTAGAAGGCAGTACTTTGCCCTTTTGATTTAAGCGCTCATGAGATAAAGCATCGTTGGGAGTAAACCCCCAAGTGGATATAGGAAGATCGCTCAGGTACTATTATCTGCGCATTCGCCGCCTACGAGGTTCCCCTCACCAACTTGCTATGGGAATGGCCATTGGGGTGTTTGCCGGTTGCTTGCCAATTATCCCATTCCAGACAGCAGTTGCTGTGGCACTGGCCCTTTGCTTTGGTTGCAGCAAGTTGACTGCTGCCGTGGGAACATGGGTCAGCAATCCTGTTGATTGGTATTTCTTGTACTATTATTCGTACAAGGTCGGCGCAGCCCTCATAGGCTTGCCCGAGCAAAAAGCTCTGTTCTCCCGGATTCTGGCTTCGGTCCAGCAGGGTCACTCTTTTATTCAAGTAGCAGAAAAGATCATGGCGATGGGCGGCCTTGTTGCCTTCGCGTTTATTCTGGGAGGTGTTTTAATCGGTCTTGCTCTGTCCCCGCCTGCTTATTTGATTTTTTTGTTTGCGTTCAAGAGAATTCAGAAAAAACATTATGCAAGAAAGGAATATGTAGCTGTCCCAAAATGAAGTAAAACGAGGAGTCCTATACCACAGCAGACAATTAGCATTGAGGGACAAATCTGTATGCATGCCAAAAAAAGGCTTGGTCAGTGCTTCCTGGTTAACAAGTCTGTAGCTCAGAAAATTGTTGACAATTCGAACGTATCTACATCTGACACAGTGGTGGAAATTGGCCCCGGCCTCGGTGCACTTACCTTTCCTCTTGCAAGAAAGGTGAAACACCTAATAGCCGTAGAGAAAGATAAAGAGCTTTTCTCGGAACTAGGCAGCAGGGTCCACCAAGAAGGGATCACTAACGTCACCCTTATTCATCACGACATCCTAAAGTTTGATCTCAGGGATTTGAAGGAATTTTTTGAGGACAAGATAATAATGTTCGGCAACTTGCCATTTAATATTTCCTCTCCTCTGGTAGCCAAATTACTTGCCCACCACAAATGTATGGACCGCGCTATTCTGATGTTTCAAAAGGAATTTGCTGAGAGGCTCGTATCTCAACCGGGCAGGAAGTCATATGGCGCCATAACTGTCGTATTGCGGTACCGCGCAAAGGCCACCAGATTGTTCAAGGTCTCTAGTGGGTCTTTCCTCCCCAGGCCCAAAGTCGACTCCATGGTCCTGGAACTTGATTTCAAGCATCCGTGGCAGAATCGTCCTGTAAAAGATGAGGAACTCAAGAAAGTGGTGAAACCCGCCTTCGGCCATCGGCGCAAAACCCTTCTCAACGCCCTCCTTGGGGCCCGAGAAAACTGGGAAAAACAAACTATCTTAGAGGCCTTGGATGCCTGCGGTATTGAACCTTCCAGGAGGGCTGAAACCCTCACAATTGACGAATTCATATGCCTTGCCCAAAGGCTTGCGTTGACACAATAAGCCGATACTGATAGATTTAGAAGCTTTGATTAACTCGTATTACATATTAGCCAGAGGTCGGAAATTGCAATGATGGGCGATGGCGATCAATGGGGAGTTAACAGGAGGTTATCACTTATACATTCTTGGGACCACGGGAGGCATGAAAATAAACCGCAATTATTCATACATTGTTGTTGAAGGACCCCTTGGAGTGGGCAAAACCAGCCTCGCTGGATTGCTGGCTGAAAGGCTGGATGCAGTAGCAGTATTGGAAAAGGCTGAGGATAACCCTTTCCTACCTGACTTCTATAAGGATCCGCAGAAATTTCGATTCCAGACGCAATTGTTTTTCCTCTTGAGGAGGTTCCAGCACTGTGGCGAAATCGTTCAGATGAATCTGTTCAGGGAAACAGTCATCTCCGACTACCTATTCCAGAAGGACCGACTGTTTGCCAGCGTAAACTTGGAAGAAAATGAGTTCTGGCTTTACGACCAGATCTTCCGCATGCTTGAGCAAAGGGTAGCAACCCCAGATCTCGTGATCTTTCTCCAGGCCCGAACCGAAGTGCTGATGGACCGCATAAGGAAAAGGGGCCGAAAGTACGAAAAAGGACTCAGTTGGGAGTACCTTGACACCATTAATCAGGCCTTTAATGAATTTTTCTTCCATTATTCGGATTCTCCGCTTCTTGTGGTGGATGCATCGAACATTGACTTTGTCCACATACCTGAGGACCTGGATGACCTTATCAGAGAGATTAATACCATGGGGACCTCAGTACAATATTACGTACCTCTGAGGTCCAGGGAAAAATAAGGGAGGCGGTACCGTGGAGGTAATAGAAACCGTATCGGAAATGCAGATAACTTCCGAGGCTCTCCGCCAGGCGGGCCATACTATTGCCCTTGTTCCCACCATGGGTTATCTTCACGAGGCCCATCTGGAGCTTATGAGGGTGGGAAAGAGCCACGCTGACAAATTGATAATAAGTATATTCGTAAACCCGACGCAATTCGGACCCTCAGAGGACTTTGAACAATACCCCAGGGACCGTGAAGGTGATCTCGAAAAGGCCCGCAGTGTTGGTGTGGATATTGTGTTTATGCCATCCGCGCAGGACATGTATCCGGAAGGATTTCAGACCACGGTTACGTTGGATCGATTGCCCAAGCACCTGTGTGGCCTGTCCAGACCGGGTCACTTTGACGGAGTGGCTACTGTGGTATGTAAGCTATTTAATATAACAAAACCCCATATCGCTATATTCGGGCAGAAAGACTATCAACAACTGACCATTATCAGCAGAATGGTAATGGATCTGAACATGGACATCAGAATAATAGGCGTACCCACGGTGAGAGAGCCTGATGGCCTTGCCATGAGCTCACGCAATGCATACCTGACGCGGGATCAGAGGCCTTCAGCCCTATGCCTTAAGAAGTCTCTGGATCTGGCAAAAAAAATGGTAGAAGGTGGCGAAAAAGACGTGGGGAAAATCATCACTGCGATAGAAAATCTTATCCGCGAGCATCCTTTTACCGAAATTGATTATGTTAATATCTGCAATCCTGTTACGCTTGATGATATAAAGGAAATCAAGGATGAAGCCCTTCTTGCTTTGGCGGTAAAAGTGGGCAACACAAGGCTTATTGATAATTGCATTTTAGCAAGAAAATAATACTGAATTGAAAGGAGCAGTACTATGAAATCGGCCAATTTTCTTTTTACATCCGAGTCAGTGACGGAAGGCCATCCAGACAAGGTTGCCGATCAGATTTCGGATCACATCCTAGACAGAATCCTTGAACAGGACAAGCATGCCAGAGTCGCTTGTGAGACGTTGGTAACTACAGGTATGGCGATAATCGCTGGGGAAATCACAACCGACGCTTATGTGGACATGCCAGACGTAGTCAGGGAAACCATCCGGGACATCGGATACAACAATTCTTCCATGGGATTCGACTGGCAGACCTGTGCCGTGCTCACCTCCATTGACAAGCAATCCCCCGACATTGCCATCGGTGTTAATGGCAGAGGCCTTTTCCACGAACAGGGCGCCGGTGACCAGGGCCTCATGTTTGGCTATGCCTGCACTGACACTCCCACGCTTATGCCCATGCCTATTTATCTTGCCCATGGCCTTACTCGGAGATTGGCCCATGTGAGAAAATCCGAGAAGCTTCCGTGGCTAAGGCCTGATGGGAAAAGCCAGGTAACTGTCGAGTATGTCGATGGGAAACCTCTCAGGGTCCATACGGTAGTCATCGCCGCGCAGCACGAGCCTGATGTGAGCTATGATACGATTCGCGAGGCCATCATCGAAGAAGTCGTACAGGAAGTTATCCCTGCTGATATGCTCGACGATGACACCCAGTACTTTATAAATACCACAGGCAGATTCGTAGTAGGTGGCCCTTTGGGTGACTGTGGGCTTACGGGGAGAAAGATCATTATGGACACATATGGCGGATTTGGATACCACGGTGGCGGCGCTTTTTCGGGCAAGGACCCTACGAAAGTAGACAGAAGCGCTTCGTATATGTGCCGGTACATAGCCAAGAACATAGTGGCAGCAGGGCTCGCTCAAAAATGCGAAATCCAGGTTGCCTATACCATAGGTAGAGCCCAACCCGTATCTGTTATGGTAGGCGCTTACAGTACAGGGGTAGTCTCCAGCCAAGAGTTGACCAGAATAGTGCTGGAGAATTTCGACCTCCGTCCCGCCGCCATAATAGAAAGATTGGATCTCCTGCGCCCCATTTACAGAAAAACAGCTAACTATGGCCACTTTGGCAGGGAATTGCCTGAATTCACGTGGGAAAAGACGGACCTCGTAGAAGACCTTAAAAGGGCTGTAAAATAACCAGGACTGAAACTGAAAAGGAGCGAGACAATGGATTATGATATCAGGGACATCACTCTGGCTGCCAAGGGCAGACTGAGGATCGAATGGGCAGAGCTTAGCATGCCTGTTCTTCGTAAGATTAGAGACCGGTTTTCAGAGGAAAAACCATTAAAGGGCCTGCGGATCTCTGCATGTCTCCATGTCACCACCGAGACAGCCGCATTGGTCACCACCTTAAAGGCAGGTGGCGCCAATATTGTGCTGTGCGCGTCGAACCCCTTATCTACGCAAGACGATGTCGCCGCAGCCCTCGTTGCTGACCATGAGATACCGGTATATGCCATTAAGGGAGAAGACCATAAGACCTATTACAGTCACATACTATCTGCCCTCAAGCACCGCCCTCACTTGACAATGGATGATGGGGCGGATCTCGTCAGTTCCATTCATTTCATCGCCTTAGAGCGCTGGGACGATCTGGAGCCAGCCGTGTCTAGTTGGGGAAAGCAACTGGAGCCAGACGACAGGAAAGCATTTCTGGCCGATGTGAAAGGAGGGACAGAAGAGACTACTACAGGTGTAATTCGTCTGAGAAGTATGGAGAAGGATGGGGTGCTTCAATTTCCGGTCATTTCTGTCAACGACGCAAACACCAAGCATTTATTTGACAACCGCTATGGCACAGGCCAAAGCACCATCGACGGGATAATAAGGGCCACAAATCGTTTATTGGCAGGCAGCACTTTCGTGGTAAGTGGTTACGGCTGGTGCGGCCGAGGCGTGGCGGCCCGGGCTAAAGGTCACGGTGCCCACGTGATAGTTTGTGAAGTGGACCCACTTAGGGCCTTGGAAGCAGTTATGGACGGGTACCGTGTCATGCCTATTGCTGAGGCCGCTCCTATGGGAGACTTTTTCTGCACCCTAACTGGGGATATAAACGTTATCAGGCTGGAGCATTTCTTACAAATGAAGGACGGTGCCATTATATGCAACTCGGGGCACTTTGATGTAGAACTGGATGTCCCAGGTCTCAAAGAACATTCGGTCTCCACGCGACGTGTCCGGGACTACGTCGATGAGTATACCCTTGAGGGGGGCAAGAGAATCTATTTGCTTGGCGAGGGAAGGCTGATAAATCTTGCCGCTGCCGAGGGCCACCCATCCAGCGTAATGGACATGAGCTTTGCCAACCAGGCTCTTTCTGCCGAATTTATGGCAAAGAATCATCTTGAGATGGACAAAAAAGTATACGCAGTGCCCGAACAGATAGATAAAGAGATAGCACGGCTAAAGCTCGATACCCTTGGAGTGCATATTGACACCCTCACTGAAGAGCAAAGCAAATACCTGGCCTCGTGGCATATGGGGACGTAACATAACCTTATGTAAAGTGCGATTATTACCCTCTTCCCATTTTCAACCAGGCTGCGGCAACAATTCCCCAAACAAGGTTGAAAAACACTACAAAGGCAGGTGTTAGGGTGCCCAAATGAAATCCCAGCATTCCGTTAGCTGCCTTGGACGGAAAAACTACCAGGAGTTGAACAACACTTGGACAAAGGCTCCACAGAAATCCTCGCCAGAATATGGAATTGCGCAAAAGGGGAATGAGGAAGAGACCGCCCCATATGCCTCCCCAGACCAGTCTTGGGTATAGCCAAGCCGCACTTAAATGTGGGGCAATTCTGACCCCCAATGCCGCAGTTACACCACGGGCACCGAAAAACCATACCACGAGACTGTTGGCCAGACCTCCCAATACGCCAGCGGCGAAGACCATGCTCACAGTTCGTACCAATTTATTCATATACCACCTCCACACCCTTTCTCAAGGCACTGAAAAAGAGCAAATAGCCCCTTTCCTGCTCGCTCAATCTAGCAGCAAGGCGCAAACAGTCAGGAGAACGTCCTTGAGGCTCAAGACATCCTGGCCACCTATGATACTGCCTTTCACAAGCCTGATGCAAGGCCCGGGCCAGGCAGGTATTTATTCCATTTTCCCTTGACTCATCTTTTCCCAACCATTAATCTCCACATCATCTTATTCGTTCGTATCTTATGCCTTAGGTTTCAGTGGCCAAACGATACAAGAGCATTGTCGCAAAATGACTATCAAGCGCCTTCTGGTTGTCGTCCCTTCGGTAATCATTCTTTTTTTGCTTCAGTCCTATTTTTGGGTGCCGACATATGAGCAGCAGACAAAAGGTAATCCTGAGCGCCTAGTACAGTATGTAACGGCTTCCATAGGGGATGCCAGCCTCCTCAATCCCATCCTGTCTGCTGACTCTGCCAGCAGCCAAATCGAGTCCTTGGTATTTGAAGGGCTTATTGACAGAGACCAGAACCTGCATTTTCGCGGGAGATTGGCCAAGTCCTGGGAGATATACGAAGAGGCATATTTTTATGTAAATCGCCTTGCCCGGATACAGGGCAATAAAGACGTCAGCGCTGAGAAGATAGTCTCCATCCTTAGAGAACACATGCAAAAAAGGGACTGCTCCCCTGCTCTCAACTCTTCGTTAGCATTGATCAAGCAAATAAAGGTGCTCCCTCCCCGCAGTTTCAAATCTGGTGCAAGGATCGGGAAAAAAAAGATAGTGGTAGAGATTAATGCCCCAGCTCGGATAAAGCTTGTTCTGAAGAAGGTCGACCAGGCGCTTTTCCATAATCTTTGCGAAATCCTGGGTAGCACCTACTTCTCCTCGTTTCCGGCATGGCGTTACATCAAGCCCCCTCCAGGTACTACCAAAGAGGCTATCCTGGCTATAGCCAAAAAATTAATCCCAGCCTATGAGCATAACCCCGTAATCCTTTTCCATCTCCGCCCGGGTGTGCAGTTTCACGATGGCTATTCCTTTACTGCTAAGGACGTCAAATTTACCTATCAGGCAATTATGGATCCCAGGAACCTCTCGCCACGGATCTCTGATTATGAACCGGTCAAGGATGTGGAAATTATTGATTCTCTCACCGTTAAGGTCATATATAAACGCCTTTATTCTCCGGCGCTTAGCACGTGGGCCATTGGCATCCTCCCCGAGCATCTCTTGAACAATGAAGCACTTCGAAACGAAGCGGTCGAGCGAGGGATGGACCCGAAAAATTTTTCCATTCGTCAGAGCCGCTTTAACCGCCACCCAATCGGTTGTGGCCCCTTCGTTTTCAGGGACTGGAAAGCTGACAGATATATCATTCTGGATCGCAATGAAAAGTACTGGGAAGGGCCACCCAACTATAAAGAATACGTATTCAGAATAATCCCTGATCTGCTGACCCAGGAGATGGAGTTTTACGCAGGCACCGTGGATAGTTACAATGTGCAACCTCACCAGGTCGCAAGGCTCAGGAATGACCCCCGATTCCAGTGCTTCTCAGGCACCTCTTTTGGTTATACCTATATTGGCTATAATATGAGAAGAGAACCATTCAGAGACCGACGAGTCCGCCTTGCCCTTAGCATGGCCATCAACGTGGATGAGATAATAAAATATGTCCTGTATGGCCAGGGAGAAAAAATAACAGGCCCTTTTGTTAAGCAGACAGACTATTACAATCATAAAATTAGGCCTGTCCCTTATGATCCCCAGGGAGCATTGAAGCTACTGGAGGAAGCAGGCTGGAGACGCGATAAGCAGGGATGGCTGGAGAAAAACGGTAAAAGGCTCCAGTTCACCTTGATAACCAACAGTGGCAATGACATACGGAAGGCAATACTCGCTATTGCCCAGGATGCCTGGAAACGCATAGGAATAGATGTTCGCACCGATGTGATCGAGTGGTCAGTTTTCATTCAGGAGCGCATTGACAAACTTGATTTTGATGCAGTTGTTCTGGGCTGGCAGATGGGCATTGAACCTGATCTTTATCAGATCTGGCACTCAAGCCAAACTCACCCCTATCAGCTCAATTTCGTAGGGTTCAAGAACAAGGAGGCCGACGATCTGATAATAAAAATAAGGCAGGAATACGATCACGATAAACAGGTTCAGTACTGCCACAAACTTCATGCAATTATCGCCCGTGAACAGCCTTATACGTTTTTGTTTGTGAGAAAGTGGACCGCTGTCCTGGATAAACGCATTGTAATAAAGGATGTGGACAAGAATGGGAATGTGGTTTATCGCAAGATCACTCCCACCAAGACAGGCGATTATACATTCTATTTTAACAAATGGATCAAGCTACCACAGGCGCCAAGCTTTAGCCCGGGCGGATAAAAAGACAAACCCAAGAAACTTGAAATGGTAATTATCTAAGCACATATGGGGTTTTATCATGCTCTCTTTTATCGGTAGAAGCGTCATTCAAAAAACTGTGACCCTCTTCTTTGTTTCTATAGTTTCTTTCTTGATTATACACCTGGCACCCGGAAGACCAAGCCAGGTCAACCCACTGAATCCCAAGTTTACCCCTGAATTGGTAGAGCGGTTTCGAAAGGCGTTTCATCTGGACAAACCGCTTTATGTTCAATACATATATTTTTACCGAGATCTCTTTACAGGCAAAACAGTTTCATGGAAAGATGGAAGACCGGTACTCAAGAAAATCTGGGACAGATTTCTTAATAGCCTTCCCCTCTTTATAGTGGGCACGTTACTCACCTGGACCCTGTCTTTCCCTCTCGGGATACGCTCCGCAATACACCGGGGGGGAATATATGACCGCAGTGTTACTTTTTTCGCATACCTCCTTATCTCCATACCGGGATTCTTTTTTGCCTATGTACTTATTATTTTCGTGGTGACACGATTCCATGTCCCCGTCATAGGCATGGAGACTTTTGGTCTAAACGCAAGTTCATGGCTTCATATGAGCATGGACAGGGTCTGGCACCTTTTACTTCCGTCGGTACTGGGTGCTACAGGTGGTATCGCTGTCCTATCCCGTTACGTGAGGAGCGAGATGCTGGAGGTGGAGGGACAGGATTTTATCCGGACCGCGCTTGCAAAAGGACTGCACCCTGATCAGGTCCATTACAAGCATGCGCTGCGCAATGCCCTGCTTCCCTTTGTCACCATGTTTGGATTGATTTTACCCGGCCTCATAGGAGGATCCGTTATAATAGAGTCCATCTTTTCCTGGCCGGGGATGGGTCGCATGGCCTATGAAGCGATCCTGGCACGGGATTATCCCGTAATACTAACTGTGAACTTTGTCTCCGCTGTGTTGGTGTTGGCCGGAACTTTTCTCTCGGACATTCTTTATATGGTTGTAGACCCAAGAATTAAGCTATGACTGCATTCGTCTCAACTGATGATACTCTTCAGAGCTCGCTAGCGCCGAAAAGGACGAGGGCCCAGCAATTCTGGGCTATGCTGCGGGCGAATAAGCTCGCCTTCGCGGGCCTTCTCATTTTCTTGGTTTTTTTCGTCGTCGCTGTGCTCGGTTTGTTCCTCACCTCAGGCACACATCCGATATTTGATCCATCAACAGTAAGGCTCCAGGAAAAACTTCGGCCTCCCCTTTCCCGGCCCCGGGTTGACATACTCACGCCAGAACAGATACCCAGACTTGGCATATATCTCTTCGGTACGGATGACTTAGGGCGCGACGTGTTCTCCCGAATGCTACAGGGCGCGTGGGTTTCGCTCACAGTGGGATTTGTAGCAGTAGGAATCTCAGTGATCGTTGGAGTGGTTATGGGCGGTCTCGCCGGATATTACGGAAACGCCTTTATACGAGTGGGCCATGTAATCTCTGTTTCTTTCCTCTTCTCTTCCACAGCCCTCGTATTCCTAAATCAGTCCTTTACCGCGGTGCTTTGCCTATTAGCTGGATTGGCAACAGGCTACCTTTCTTTCAAGAACAAGCCAGCACTTGCACTTCCCATAATGTCGATTGACACTCTTATTATGCGAATCGTCGATATCATGCTCTGCTTCCCGAGCTTTTTCCTGATCCTAA
Source organism: uncultured Desulfobacteraceae bacterium (assembly GCA_964485655.1). Classification (GTDB taxonomy): domain Bacteria; phylum Desulfobacterota; class DSM-4660; order Desulfatiglandales; family Desulfatiglandaceae; genus B111-G9. The sequence continues at coordinate 2,677 of CAZAKC010000009.1, read as the reverse complement.
CAGTGGTAGCACTGCTGCCTGCCAGTATGTACAACATTATGATAGTAATTGGGCTCACAAGCTGGATGGGTGCGGCACGCTTTGTCCGCGCGGAGTTCCTTTCCCTCAGAGAACAGGACTTTGTAATGGCCGCACGGGCTCTTGGTCTCAAGGACCTCAGAATCATCTTTCGCCACATGGTGCCTAACGCCCTCGGTCCGGTCCTTGTTTCGGCCACAATCGGGATAGCATCTGCAATCCTGACTGAGGCAGGGCTCAGCTTCCTGGGATTTGGGGTGCCGCCTCCCCATGCTACATGGGGAAACATACTATCTGATGGGAAGGGCTTTATTTTTGACGCTCCGTGGCTGACCTTCATTCCCGGCATCGCTATCTTGATTGTGGTGCTGGCATTTAACCTTTTCGGGGAAGGCCTCAGGGACATCCTTAATCCTAAGCTGCGAGAAAGGTCTTTATGAGCCTAGATCAGTTGTTACTCTCAGTCCAAGACCTAAGGGTATACTTTAAAGGCGCCGAGGGTATGGCAAAGGCCGTTGATGGCGTATCATATGATGTCAAAAAGGGCGAATGTGTATGTATTGTGGGGGAGTCGGGGTGTGGCAAGACAGTGTCCGCTTTGTCTGTATTGGGCCTTGTGCCTGTGCCTCCTGGTGAAATCCGCAGTGGAAGAATTATTTTTGACGGTAAGGATCTGCTCCACCTCGAGGAAGAAGAGCTTCGGCACATTCGTGGACGAAGGATAGGTATGGTGTTTCAGGAGCCCCTGACTTCCCTCAATCCTGTATTTACCATAGGTGATCAAATTGCCGAAGTCATCGAAACCCACGAGGATCTCGATAAAGAGACAATTCGGTCACGCTGCATCAAACTACTAGATGACGTGGGTATAGCATCACCAGAGCACAGATTAAATGACTACCCGCACCAGTTGAGTGGAGGGCAACGCCAGCGGGTTATGATTGCCATGGCCTTGGCATGCAACCCTGATCTGTTGATAGCTGATGAACCCACTACGGCCCTTGATGTCACAATCCAGGCCCAGATCCTCAACCTTCTCGACACACTTAGGAAAGCCAGAAAAATGTCTGTCCTTTACATCACTCACGATCTGAATGTAGTGACCTCCATAGCTGAGCGCGTTTTTGTAATGTATGCAGGTGGTGTAGTGGAGTATGGCAATGCGGTCGCAGTACTGAACGATCCGTGCCACCCTTATACACGAGGCCTGATGGCCTCTCTGCCCGATAGAAACAAGAGAGGTAAGCCTCTGCACAGCATCCCAGGCACGGTTCCTAATCCAGCTTTTAAGCCACCGGGCTGTCCCTTTCATCCTAGGTGCTTTTTGGCCAAAGATTCCTGTAAAAAGGAGTTCCCCAAACTTTATGATTTCGGCAATGGCCATATGAGCCGCTGTCCCGTGTTGTATAAGACCAGAGGGTGATGGGATCGGATACTGAGAATCTAGGAGCACTGTGAAGCTACACCGGGCCGAGGACTCTGATTTGAGATACTGCTATGCCTACCAAACCTAATAACAACGCTATAAAAAATACACGGCCTTTACTCGAAGTTCAGGCCCTTAGAAAGTATTTCCCTGTCAAACGGGGGTTCTTGCAGAGCACAAAGGCATGGGTCAAGGCGGTAGACGGCGTTGACTTCACACTTCCTAGAGGCCAAACCTTGGGGCTTGTGGGTGAAAGTGGATGCGGAAAGTCCACGGTGGCTAGACTCATACTCAGGCTTCTTTGTCCGGACGAAGGCAGCATCTTTTATGACGGCGTAGATATAGCACCCCTCACCGAAAAAGACCTTAAGCCCCTTCGAACACAGATTCAAATCATATTCCAGGACCCTTTTGGATCCTTGAACCCCAGAATGACTATCGGGCAAACAGTAGAAGAGGGCCTCAGAGTTAGGGGCGTCCGGGATAGACGCGAGAGGAAGCAAAGAGCAGGCCTGCTTCTGCAGATGGCAGGCCTGAGCCCTGAAGTGGCAGACCGCTATCCCCATGAATTCAGCGGGGGACAACGCCAGAGGGTAGGCATAGCTCGGGCACTTAGCGTGGAGCCATCTCTCATCGTTTGTGACGAGCCCGTCTCAGCCCTTGATGTATCCATTCAAGCTCAAATATTGAACCTGCTCAAGACGTTGCAGGACAACCTGGGACTGAGCTACCTGTTCATTTCACATGATCTCAATGTGGTAGGATATATGAGTGATTGGATCGCAGTGATGTATCTGGGCAAGATCATGGAATACGCTCCTGCAGATTCTCTGTTTGATCACCCCCTCCATCCATACACAAATGCACTGTTCGAGGCCGCGCCACGACCCGGCGAAAGGCAAAAGTTAAAACCCCTGGCAGGTGATGTGCCCAGCCCAATAGATCCCCCTCCAGGCTGCCGCTTCCAGGGCAGATGCCCACTTGCGGAGCGGCGATGCCTGGAAAGTGAGATTGAACTTCATGAGATTTCTCCTGCACACTATGTCCGCTGCATCCTCGTCTAGCCAGGCACCTTCAATAGGTTGTCCAAAACAGCCATAACATGCTGAAAGGAGCTCGAGGATCCTCGTTTTCTCTTGACATTTTGCATAAATTTCCCAAAATATTAATAGCGTACCTGCTGGGGGATCGTCCAGCGGCAGGACGACGGGTTCTGGCCCCGTTAACCTAGGT
>CAZAKC010000008.1:0-49450 GCA_964485655.1 uncultured Desulfobacteraceae bacterium | reverse complement strand
AAAAAACTATGAAACGCACATATCAACCCAGCAATATAAAGCGTGCAAGGACTCACGGATTCAGGGCCAAAATGCAAACAAAGGCTGGCAGAAATGTTCTGAAACGCCGACGTGCCAAGGGGCGGAAGCGCCTAACCGTGTAACAGTATGTGCCCATGAATTCTTCCCCGGACCCTGATCGTACTGAACATTCTCAGTCCTTTTCAAAGAAAGAAAGATTATTGAATCGTTCGGACTTTGTCAATTTAAATCGGTCAGGGAAAAGGTATCACACAGAACATTTCGTCGTGCTTTTGAAGCCGAACGGCCAGGGCATAAGGAGACTGGGGGTAACCGTTACCAGAAAGACGGCTAAGGCCGTCAAACGAAACCGCATCAAGAGGCTGATTAGGGAATTCTTTAGGCTCAATAAGGGTAGACTGCCGCAAGCCCACGACTTCGTCATCATTGCCAGAAAAGATGCGTCGGGCTTAAACTTAAGAATGGTGACAGAGGAATTAGGTGCAGTTCTTTTCGAAAAAAAAGATCTCGGATAACGTAAAAAAAGGCTTCATAGCCTTGATCAAATTATACCAACTGGCCATTTCACCCCTTTTGCCTCCATGCTGTCGCTTCTACCCCTCTTGCTCTGAGTATGCCCGTCAGGCCCTCGAAAAACATGGGATTATTAAGGGAGGCATGCTTTCGTTGCTAAGGATTTCCAGATGCCATCCCCTCCATCCCGGAGGCTATGACCCGGTACCATAGTGGGTTCGGCGGAAGAGCTTCGCTGGGGAAGCCTTTAACGAGGCTTGTTCTGGCGGTGACGCATTATTGTCCATGGGCTCTGATGCATGGATTGTCAGGACCACTAAAGGCGTACACAATCTCTCGTAAATAAGGATTAAACTAAATATGGACAAAAGGACTTTACTGGCATTTGTACTTTCTTTCCTAATATTATTTCTCTGGTCGGTATTTTTCACACCTAAAAAACATCAAGGCCCCGAGAAACCTCACGGGCAAACAGTGCATAGCCAGAGTAAGCCTGCACCCAAGAAAGAAAACTTGGCTAATCCTGTTACCTCGCCACAACCCACTGCCCTGCCTGTTATAACGAAGGTTAACATCAAGGAAAAATTGGTCTTAGTTGATACGCCCCTGTACAAGGCCGAGATTTCCAATGTTGGCCCTACAATCAAGAGTTTCAAGCTCAAGCGATACAGAGAGACGATTGACCCTGACTCTCCATTAGTTGACCTAGTCGACCCGGGCGTAAGCAAGGAGTTTCTCTGGGTAGGACTAGCAAGAAAAGGAAGTGAGTCAGAAGAGATTAAGGCATTTGAGACAGAAGCCACAGTGGTCAAACTTGACAAAAACTCCTCTGCGCGAACAATCAAATTCTATGGAAAGACGGACGACGGGCTATACATAGAAAAGGCCCTGAAGGTTTATCCTGATCAATATCGAATAGATGTAACCGTCAGGGTGATAAACCAGAGTTCGAAGCCCCTGAAAGGAGAATTCGTTGTCAGGGTCAATGGCATGCCGCCAAAGAAAAAACACGGTTATTATGCCCCTTACACAGGGCTCATTGCGTTGGCTAATGGGAAGATAAAAAAGATCAAGTTCAAGAAAAAAAAGACCAACAAGGAACTCAAAGGTAATCTTCAGTGGGTTGCCTATCAGAAAAATTATTTCATGTGCGCCGTTATCCCGGAGGGCGTTGGGGATGCTGTCTTTAGGGGCATTTGGGATCCTGACACAAACAAGCAAACAGGCCTGCTCCTCGAACCTGCCGTATCCATATCTCCACAATCAGAAAAGCAAGCTTCATTTACGCTGTTCCTGGGCCCCAGGCAGTTGACGGTGCTGAAGCGGTTTGGGAAGAATTTAGATAAGGCAGTTGACTTTGGATGGACTAACATCATCGCCAAGCCTTTGCTTTACGTGCTTAGGTTTTTCTATAAATATATCCATAATTACGGAGTCTCCATCATCCTCTTGACCATCCTTATAAAAATTCTCTTTTGGCCACTGACCCATAAGAGTTACAAGTCCATGAAGGAAATGCAAAAGCTTCAGCCCATCATGGCCAAGATAAAAGAGAAATACAAAAATGACCGTGAACAAATGAACAAAGAAATGATGGCCTTATATCGAACGTATAAAGTGAACCCCATGAGCGGGTGTCTGCCGATGATAATCCAGATTCCCGTGTTTTTCGCTCTTTATAGAATCCTTGGCAAGGCCATTGAATTAAGGCACGCGCCATTCTTCCTGTGGATAAATGATCTCTCAGCCCCTGATCGTCTTTTTCACTTTTCCTTCAAGGTACCTTTCATGGCGCCCCCTTACGGGATACCTGTTTTGACATTGCTCATGGGGGCATCCATGTATATCCAGCAAAAAATGACTCCCACGCCGGGAGACCCCACCCAGGCGAAGTTCATGATGTTCTTGCCCATTATTTTTACGTTTATGTTCATTAATTTTCCATCGGGACTAGTGCTATACTGGTTAGTAAATAACATTCTGTCCATCGGTCAGCAATATCGCATTCATAAACGACCTGCATAGTGCTTGGAGGACGAAAAATGCTAGAATATGAATTTGAAGGCAAGACCACAGAAGAAGCGATCGAAAAGGCATGCAAGGAGCTTAATCGACCGAAAGAGGAACTTGACATTGAAATTTTGGAACCAGGATCTGCTGGCATCTTTGGCATTGTTGGAACCAAGAAAGCAAAAATCAAGGTAACCATCAATGAGGAAAAAGCCCAGGACCTCGAAGAAGGTGAAGATGAAGTAGCCTTTGCCAAGGAAACCCTTGAAGATATTCTCAAGCTAATTCCTACAGAGGCAGAAGTTACTGCTGAAGTGGAAGAGGGTAAAATAGTGTTGAACATACATGGGGACAGATCAGGCCTGCTTATAGGAAGAAAAGGAAAGACCCTCGACGCGATTCAATTTATAGTGAATAAGATTGTCAACAAATCTTTCCCGAAAAAGATGCAAGTGGTAGTTGACGCTGAGAACTACAGGCAGAGACGACGTGATTCCCTTATCCAGACGGCGCTCAAACTTGGGGACAAGGCCAAAAGGATTGGTAGGCCTGTGGCCACAAACCCACTTACTGCGAGGGAGAGGAGAATTATACACCTTGCTCTTAAAGATGATCCCCAACTGGACACGAGGAGCAGAGGGGAGGGATTGCTAAAAAAGGTTATAATTATCCCCAAGAGAGGTTAAGCTCCGCTAGCCAATCCTCAAGAAGCCGGCTTGCGAATGATGGATGGATGAAAGGGCGAATACAGACACAATAGCAGCCATTGCCACCCCCGTGGGTAAGGCAGGGATAGGGATAATCCGTATCAGTGGTCCACGGTCTTTAGAGATTCTCAAGAAAATCTTCAAACCCAAACGCCCGATTGACCATTTTAAAAGCCACAGATTGTATCTGGGCCACATATTTGACCCAGTGGCTGGGATGTACCTGGACGAGGTGTTGGCCACGTATATGAGGTCACCCCGCACTTACACTACAGAAGATGTGGTGGAAATCAATTCCCATAGCGGCTATCTCATCTTATCCAAAATCCTGGAGGTAGTAATTGCCTCGGGGGCAAGGATTGCCCGGCCAGGAGAATTTACGCTCCGCGCATACCTTAATGGGCGGATAGACTTAACCCAAGCAGAAGCAATCATAGACCTTATCAACTCTCGTTCTGAACGCGGCCTTCATCTTGCCTCCCAGCAAATCCGCGGATCCCTGAGAGACAAGATAAATACTTTAAGAGGTAAACTACTACAAATTCTGGGGCAACTAGAAGCTGCTATCGACTTCCCAGAGGAAGAAGACGCCTTTCTGGATCGCCCGGAACTCACAAAAGCTCTCTCGAATCTTATTCCCGAAATTGACAGGCTGATAGAAGCCCATTCAGAAAAGAAAATATGGATTGAAGGAATCACCACTGTTATTGCGGGCAGAGTGAATGTGGGGAAATCGAGCCTGCTCAACCGAATCCTGGACGAGCAGAGGGCAATAGTTACTGCTATCCCTGGCACCACGAGAGATCTCATAGAATCAACTTTGACCATAGATGGCGTACCCGTGCGTCTGGTGGACACGGCAGGGATAAGGCATGTCGCTGATGACGAGGTTGAAAAAATAGGGCTTCGCCTCACAGAAGAAAAGCTCAAAGAATCAGAGCTGGTGCTTGCGGTGCTGGATCAGAGTATGCCCATTAGTTGTGAGGATATCCAATTGCTGGAAAGGATAAAGCACAAACAGGCCCTGCTGGTTTTGAATAAGATAGACCTTCCCCCGGCCATGGACTGGGAAAGGGCCCTACAGGATCTTCCTCCATTTCCCACCCTCAAGGTCTCCGCCCTTACTGGGGAAGGAATATCAAGGCTCAAGGAGGAAATCGTAAAACTAGTCATTGGGACTGAGAAAGACCTTCTCCCCCCAGGCATCGCTCCTAACCTCAGACAAACCAAGGCATTGGAGGAGACCAGGAAGTATCTTGAAAATGCTCTTTATTCTATCACTAAGGATGCACCTTTGGAGATCAGTGCGTTTGAACTGCACAACGCACTGGATAGTCTCGGGGAGATTGTGGGGCAAACGACACCAGAGCAGATCCTTGAAAACATCTTCGGCAGATTTTGCATCGGCAAATGAGCCCGCCCCACTTTGGGAAGCACCCTCCTGACTAGCTCCCCTTGAAATAGGTCTTGACAGTCTTTATCGCGCAGTACTTGCCGCACATGGTACACACATCGTCCTCAGCAGGTGGATTTTTCTCCCTGTAGCTTCGCGCCTTCTTGGGATCAATAGCGAGCTGCATCTGAGTGTTCCAGTCTAATTTTTTCCTTGCTACCGCCATTTGCCTGTCTCTCTGGATTGCCAGTTTATTACCTCTGGCAATATCAGCAGCATGAGCCGCAATCTTGGTAACCACCACTCCCTCTCGGACGTCTTCGATCGAAGGCAAACATAGGTGCTCAGCAGGTGTCACATAGCAAAGAAAATCAGCGCCAACAGACGCTGCCAGTGCCCCACCTATCGCACATGCCACATGATCATACCCGGTAGCTATATCCGTCACAAGGGGACCCAATACATAGAAGGGAGCATTGCTACAAAGTTTTTTCTGAATCAGCACATTTGCCTGGATTTGATCTAGTGGCACATGTCCCGGCCCCTCTATCATGACCTGCACCCCTCTTTCCCAGGCCAGCTTTGTCAAGTGGCCCAGAGTCATTAGTTCGTGGATCTGAGCCCTATCGGTAGCATCTGCTATGCATCCAGGCCTTAGTCCATCGCCCAAGCTCAGGGTTATGTCGTACTTGTGGGCAAGCTCTAATAGCCTGTCGTAATTTTCATAAAGTGGATTTTCTTTATCATGATGAAGCATCCAGGTTGTGAGAAACGCCCCTCCCCTGCTAACAATATCAGTAATTCGTCCCTGAGCGCGGAGCATTTCAAGCGCTGCCCTTGTGAGCCCGCAGTGCACTGTCATAAAATCAACACCGTCCCTGGCATGCCTCTCAATAACCTCGAAAATGTCATCAACACTCATGTGAATGAGCCCACCGGAGTCCTCGATGGCTTCTATTACGGCCTGGTAAATGGGAACAGTTCCCACAGGGACTTTCGAGTTGTTAACTATGGTACGTCTACATTGGTCTATGTCTCCACCTGTGGATAGATCCATGACGGTATCAGCGCCAGCCTCTATAGACACTCTCAGCTTTTCCAGCTCCTCAGACAAAATCGCCCTGTCAGAGGAGGTACCGATGTTTGCATTTACTTTTACCAAGAGGCGCTCCCCAATACCGCACGGCTCAAGCCCCTTATGTCTCTTATTGTGTGGTATAACCACCTTTCCGGCTGCAATTTGTTCTGCCAGCCATTCAGCTTCTACTTGCTCCTTGCGCGCCACTGTCTGTATTTCAGGACTAACCAGGCCCGCTTTTGCATTTTCCATTAGAGTCATAGGCCTATTTCCCTTTCATATATTTTTGACTGTCTTGTAAGAGACCCAAATTACTTCCACCCCTGCCTGCCAAGGCTCCACCGCACACAGGGAAACGGAGGCTCCATAGTATTTGAAGACCTCCTGTGCCCGATGAGCCTCCTCCACAGCTCCATGGCTGTTCGACCAGGGATAGTCGCCTCGCCCTCGGGGATCCCCTCAACAAGTACTGTCTCCGTGTAGGCAGACAAATGCTTTCCTGGAAGGATCTCCCAACGGATTTATGGGCCCCTTGCCTTTTCCTAACGGATAACTATACATTATAGCAAATCTCACAAACTCGTGCGCCCTTTTTGTCGCCTCAAACACATTTTTTCCATTGGCCATATAACAGGCCATTGCAGTAGAAAATACGCATCCGGTACCGCGAGTATTGGTAGCCGGGAGCCTCTGGCCTTCTACCCATATAAATTTTCCGCTCTCATAGACCAAATCCGAACTACTCGCATCCAGGTGGCCTCCTGTTACTACCACAGCCACCCCCATTGCAGCAATGCGTTGCGCAGCCTCTAACATACCCTCTTTTCCCTGTATCCTCCTCCCGGACAAGGCCTCTGCTTCGGCAATATTTGGAGTCACCACATCGACCAAAGGCAAAAGCTTGCTTTTTAGGACATCAACGGCCCCCGGGTCAAGGAGATTTCCTCCTCCAGATGCCTTTAGTACCGGATCCAACACCACGGGTGAAAGGTGGTATTCTTCCAGGATTTCCGCCACGGCAACAATTGCTTCTCCTGTGCCCAGCATCCCAATTTTTACTGCATCAGGAACCACTTGCTCAATTACTGCTTGGGCCTGGGCCTTAATAAACTGAGGCGCTATCCACTGAACCCCCTTTAGTCCCCTGGAATTTTGTGCAGTAACTGATGTAATTACCGCGGCAGCATGTACCCCAAGCGCCGCGGCTGCCTTAATATCTGCTTGAACGCCGGCACTCCCCAACGGGTCTGAGCCTGCGATCGCAAGCACGCACTTCATGGCCAGGCTCTCTCTTTGTCCACCCCTTGCTCTACCTCCCGAAGCCTTCTGGCTTCCCGCTTTATTCTGTGTCCAAACCTCAATTCCCGTCCGCATTTTATAAAGAACCCGTTATGAATAACATCTCTTTCTAAAACTTACCTTCGAATACCTCGCACCCATATTACCGGAGCTGGGACATCTTTGGAAGGCCCTATCCACGCGATGGACTTCCTTTGCAGCTCCAAGGCGGTCCTAGCAGTGTGCTGAGGCTCCAAGTGACCCAGTCCATCACCATTAACAGCGCTGTTGGGCTTCAGTCAATGGTAAACAGGTCTACCTGTAGATTCTAAGAGGTGTTGCCGAAATAAACAACTAGAGGCGATACAAAGGCCTATCTTGACTTTGTTTGTGGCGATAAATTATAAGTTTGCAGTTAATAAAGGCTGTCTCGCGTTTCTGTAGTCTGTTGAGGAGTAAGATTGGTGAAAAGGCTGTTAACGGCCACTTCTAAATTCCTCCCTCTCGCCATCACGGTGAGCTGTATTGTGGTGGTCTTATTGCTTTACATATCAGGGCTCAAGTTCATGGATTTTCTTGAACTTAAAACGTATGATCTCAGGCTCCAATATCGAGGAACTCTAACTCCCAAGTCCAATATCGCTTTATGCGTCATCGATGAAAAAAGTCTAAGGCGAGAGGGTAGGTGGCCGTGGCCAAGGTGGAAGATTGCAAAGCTCATCAACATACTTTCCGATAAGGGGGTCAAAGTCATCGCATTTGACATCGGATTCTTCGAGCCGGACCAGTACGTGAACAAAGGCCTACTAGACCTCCTTGAGTCAAGAATAGAGAAAACCTCAAGGACAGAGACTGACCTCGCCCTTTTACTGCAGAAACTCAGGAAACAATTTGACAATGATCGGATACTGGCAGATTCAATGAGAAATTCGAGGGCTAGAATAGTCCTAGGCTATTTCTTTCATATGACTCCCGGAAATGTGGCTTTCAAGATTGACCATAAGGAATTAGCGAGGCGGCTCTCTCTAATAGAGACATCAAGATACCCAATAGTCTTTTACAAGCAGCATGGCTCAGATCTTTCTCCATTTACAAAGGCCTTTGCCCCTGTGACTAACCTTGGACAACTAACCGAGGCGGCAGAGTCTACCGGGTATTTCAACATATTTCCTGATCCTGACGGCGTTGTGCGCAGGATACCCCTTGCCATCCAGTGTGGCGGTGATGTCTACTCCCCACTGGCAGTACAGGCAATATGGAACGCACTCGACCGCCCTCCCCTCAGCGTGATTGTCTCAGGTTACAGGATAGTTGGGATCAAGATCGGAACAACACTCGTACCCACTGACGCAAATGGGAACCTGCTGATCAACTACCTGGGCCCCCCTAAGACCTTTCCTCAATACTCCATCACTGATATCCTCCAAGGAAAAATTTCTGAGGCAAAACTCGGAGGCTCAATCGTGTTCGTCGGCGCAACCGCCATAGGCATTTATGACCAGAGGGCCACCCCTTTGAGCCCTGTCTATCCTGGTCTGGAAGTCCATGCAACCGTTGCCGATAATATCCTTACACATCGTCTTGTTGTGCGGCCCAAATGGTCCAGGGCGGTGGACCTGCTCACGATCGCCATACTTGGCCTTTTGGCAGTCCTGGCCTTGTGGCTACTCGGCCCTTATTGGGCAGCTTTTATATGTGGTGGGCTGTTTTTAGCCCAGGCAGGTGTTGCTACTGGCTTATTCTGGTCCCGAGGCCTTTGGCTCAATATAGTATATCCTGCCCTGTCGCTGGCTATGGTTTACAGCCTACTAACAGTCTACTACTACGTGACCCAGGAAAGGGAGAAAAAGCGGCTTCGAGCTGCCTTCCATCACTACGTCTCCCCGGTGGTGGTAAGAGATCTGCTCAAGCATCGTGAGGAAATCAGGCTGGGTGGCCAAAAAAAAGACATTTCAGTGTTATTTTCTGATTTACGCGGATTTACCAAATTATCCTCAGAAGCGTCCCCGCACCAATTGGTGTCTCAGTTAAATGAGTACCTCACCGCCATGACCGACATAGTGTTCTCCCATAAAGGGACCCTGGATAAATATATGGGGGATGGTCTGATGGCCCTTTTTGGGGCGCCAGTACCTCTCAAAGACCATCCTTATAGAGCCTGCGATGCTGCATTAGAGATGATAGACACACTTGCAGATCTTAATAAAAAATGGATCCGGTCTGGCTACGCTCCACTTGATGTAGGTATTGGTATAAGCACCGGAAAGGTACTTGTCGGCAATCTGGGTTCCAGACAAAGGTTTGACTATACCGCCATCGGTGAAGGTGTGAATCTGGGAGCCAGGCTTGAAGGGCTGAGTAATTTCTATGGGATTAACATTTTGATAAGCGAAGCCACCTATGAAGATGTCAAAGATAGGTTTTACTGTGTAGAAGTAGACACTATAAGGTTGTCCCACGGGCGCACTACCACTATCTATTGGCTGGTGGGAAAGCAGAGACCATCCTCGGAAAGGGTAGAGGCATTGGACAACTTTCTCTCGGGACTGCGTTATTACAGGAGTAAGGACTGGAAACACGCTGCTGATATGTTTTACAGTGCCTACAAGAGTGATCCTGCGTTTCGTGCCGCGGAGATTTATTTGAGACGTTGTAGATACCTTATGAAAAATCCACCACCGTCCCACTGGGATGGCGTATGGAGTAACAGGTGAGCATCAGGGGAAGCAAATGAAGATAAACTGTGGCGAGTACCGTCAAACGATGGAACTGCTGGTACTGAAAAATCGCCTGGAAAAAGAAGATCTAGATCCCCAGCAACGAAAGGAGCTGGAAGAACGAATCAAGGAGCTAGAAAGCCTGTTGAATCTGGATTGAAGACCAAAGGCGTCAAAATAATTTCTTGCTGTCAAGCAGAATTGTAACAGGGCCGTCGTTGATGAGATAGACATCCATCATCTCCTGGAAGCGGCCTGTTTCCACCTCCAGACCTTTATGCCTTAACTCCCTTATAAATGTATTGTACAATTTTTGTGCCTCCTTAGGTGGTGCTGCCTTAGCAAAACTTGGCCTTCGACCCTTTCGGCAGTCCCCCAGTAGTGTGAACTGGGATACGACTAGCCCTGATCCCCCCGCCTCCAAGACAGAACGGTTCATTTGACCGTGTTCATCGGGAAATATTCTAAGGTTAGCCACCTTTTCAGCCAGGAACTGGCAATCCTTTTCTTCATCGCCCTGGGCTACCCCTAAAAGAACGAGGACGCCCTTCCCTATGCTACCCACCACTTCGCCATTAATCTCTACTCTTGACTCCTTTACTCGTTGCACAACCGCTCGCATGTCTGCACCTCACTGAAATCGCCGAATCAGGTAATGCCTTCTATCCATAATACTGTACCTCTCCGCCCGATCCGGCTCTCTTGACGCCTGTCTGGCTGTCGCAGGACGGTGCGAAGGTTTCTGGATGTACATCTGGCAGTTGTGTTTCCTTGATTGGTTTGAAACGTCAATTTTTAGGAATCAATGGTAGATCTATACTTATAGGGCGAATAAGAACAATACGAGACTGCTCGCCTGATGCTGATTAACAGGCCTGCAGTCCAGAATCAAATCCGAAAAGGACCCGAGAAGGGCTGTCAGTTTTTGGGCACCTGGTAAACAGGCCCAAGTTCACCACCCTTGAAGATGGATCTCAACTCCCTCAGCAGGGCGTTTGTGGCTCTCTCGACCATCAGGACGTCACCCTCAGAGACCATACTCATATCGAGACAATCAACAGCTTCTTTAAGCTCCTCGAACTGCTCCAGAAAATCTTCATTATCGTACCTGTCTCCAATTATTCTATGTACATCTATTATAGTTCCGATGCAGTTTTTTACCCTAAGCCGATACTTCTTCTCTAGCTCCATTTTCCCGTCATGCCTTTCCTATCTCCTCAAGTGTCTCCATGAATACCTTGTAGAATAATTCATGGTCGGCAAGAGACCTTTTAAGAATAGGGGCCATCTTATCCGTATCTTTTATATTTACCACAAGATTGGCACTCATTGCAAATGCCATCATCTGATCCATACTCTTAAACTGGTCCCCTACAAGCACCAGGAAAATCCGCCTGCGGCTAGACATTGGTAAGTGATTCATATAACTAATTATTGGGCTCTGCTCGATCCCTACCCCATCAAAATTATCACAGAGCACAGCCATATCGAAATGATGAAACCTCATTTTGGACAGTGCTGTCCTGGTATCTTCTGCCTCGACCACCCGATATCCAGCATCCTCAATGCCTTTCTTAACAGCATCCATATCCACATGAGGCGATCCCATCACAAGGCATAACTTTTCACCTTCCTCATAAATAAGTTGCAGGGCCTCTTCGACGTCCCGGTATTCATAGCCAGAGGAATCAAGGTTCTCAAGGTATTCCTTGTGTTCCGGCAGATCTATTAGAAACTTCTGCTTGCATTTAGGGCAAGCTATTGCCACTTTCTTGCCCCTCGGCACCTTTTCATCCGGAATGCTGAGCTTAGTTTTGCAGTGTTCACATCTGACTTCCATGATCTTCCCTCACTTAGATGGTCTCGTTATCTTCTGTGTGTCAGAAAACTGCTATTTTCTGGGGGGCACACCACCTCCCCCCCATTCCCAAGTCCATTACATGTAGGGAGAACCAATTTATGGACGGGTGCTATCGAATATAACGCTTTTCATAGTCAGTATCGATATCCAATCCTTCAATGGTAGTCGTCTTTTCTCCCCTGGCTGCCTTAATTGAGTCAATGGCTCTGCCCACAACTGCCTTGCGCGAACAATAGCTTAGTGCAGCTTCCTCAGTTATGAGCCCTTGCTTGTAAAGCTCTGCAATTGACTGATCAAAGGTCATCATCCCAAAAGGCTGGCTTGCTTCAATAATCTCGTAAAAGGTCTTCCCTTCAGATTCGCCGTTGAGTATCACGTCTTTTACCCGAAGATTTGTCTTCATGATCTCAAAGGCCGCCACCCGCCCCCCACCTACCTTGGGAAGGAGCCTCTGACAGGCCACCCATCTTAGAGTATCTGAGAGTCTTATTCTTATTTGCTTCTCTTCATCCTGATCAAACATACCTACGATTCTGTTTATTGTGTGGCCAGCATTGACAGTGTGTATGGTGCTCAACACCAGGTGTCCTGTTTCCGCAGCCGAAAGGCCTATCTCCACCGTTTCCCTATCTCTCATCTCGCCAACTAGGATAACATTAGGGGCTTGTCTCAACGCCGCTCGCAGCCCATTCGCAAAGGTGTCAAAGTCGACCCCAAGTTCCCGCTGATTAAATGTTGCCTTTTTCTGTGAATGGACATACTCAACCGGGTCTTCAAGGGTCACGATATGTATGGCATGTTTCTCGTTAATCTCATTCAGCATTGCAGCCAATGACGTGGATTTTCCTGTTCCCGTTGCTCCTGTAACGAGTATAATTCCGTTCCTCTCTTCTGCCATCTGGTAAAAGGCAGGGGGCAGTCCCAGTTCTTCAATTGTGGGCACTCGATTTGCCAATTGTCTCATGACGGTTGAGTAGCAGCCTTTTTGCGAAAACACGTTTACCCTGAATCTTGCCTTTCCCGCTAACTGGTAAGATATGTCACACGAACCCTCGCTTAATAGAGTTCTAGTCAGACGCCTGTCCCCATTAATCAAATTCATGGCAAAAATCTCAGCTTGAAATGGCGTGATCTTATGTATAGGCGGGTCAATGGATACCGGTTTCAACTCCCCGGCACTGGCTACCTGAAAGGGTTTGTCCACTGTAATGTTGAAATCCGAGACCTCCTCATGAGACTCCAACATGGTGGTAAGTATGTAGTCAATCTGCTGCTTTCTCATGATTATACCTCACAATGAGCGTTCTTTGAGTCTATTAGGCCTACTGAGTCGCTGAGTCATCGAATCTTTGAACGATTAATGATAATCTTAGCTGATCTCTTCATTCAGTTGCTTTCCCTCTTTATCTTCTGCCTAGTGCCTTATGCCTCAACCCCATCGCCTGTTTTTCTACACCTCCGTGAAATCCGCAGGTGGATTTTTCAGAAACGGCATAAACCTTTGTTTCTCAACGCACTTCATATATGCATCATCAGGGCTGATGATGCCCTTTTTCAACAGTTCCATGATTGAATCATCTAAGGTTTGCATTCCGTATTTTTTACCTGTCTGAATCATTGAAGGTATTTGGAACGTCTTGCCTTCTCTGATAAGGTTGCGCACCGCAGGGGTTGCTATCATGATCTCAAGGGCCGCTACCCTGCCCCGACGATCAATCCTCCGGAATAGGGTCTGGGATATGACTGCCCTGATGCCATCTGCAAGGGTGTTCCTCACTTGCTCCTGCTGGTTCATTGGGAAGACCTCAATGATCCTGTCCACTGTCTTAGCTGCACTGGTTGTATGAAGAGTCGCGAACACAAGGTGGCCAGTAGCCGAGGCTTCGATGGCAAGAGAGATTGTCTCCAGATCACGCATTTCACCCACCAGGATAATATCCGGGTCTTCTCGAAGGGCACCCCTCAGCGCTGCAGAAAACGAGCGCGTATGAATGCCTACCTCTCTTTGATTTATAATCGCCTTTTCACTTTTGTGCACAAATTCAATAGGGTCTTCGATGGTCAGAATGTGGTCCTTACGGCTAATATTGGCCTCGTGAATAATTGCAGCGAGCGTTGTGGACTTACCACTTCCCGTGGGACCAGTAACCAGTACAAGGCCCCTGGGAAGTGTCGCCAACCTTTTGATTACCGGGGGGAAACCCAATTGGTCGCATGTCTGAATTTCAGAAGGTATTTCACGGAAAACTGCACCTACGCCGTTTTTTTGCTGGAAAAAATTCGCTCTATACCGGGCAAGCCCTGGTATCTCATAGGCAAAATCCACGTCACCTGTTTCTTCAAATACCTTTACACGTTCCTCAGGGGCTATCTCATAGAGCATTGCCTTCAAGGTATCGTTGTCCAGGGGTTTGTACTTGACCCTTTCTAGATCACCATCGATCCTCAAGACCGGTTGCTGACCTGCTACAAGATGAAGGTCAGACGCCCCTTTCTCGTTCATAAGTTTAAAAAACGCGTCAATCTGAGCCATGAATACCTCCTTAACTCTTCATATTTCAAGTGCCCTGCGGCATACTGCCCCGTGGGATTCCAATCTGGATAGGAATTGCAACACCCGTGCCACCGATGACCATCCGCTAATTGCCGCGTGCTGCCCGCCCATAGCTTGAAACTTAACTACCTCTGCACACGCCGCCATTGTTTTAATCGGCCTTTGGTGGAGGATTCTTCACACCCTTGTGACATGTACTAGCAGATTTTTGACACCACCCGAAAACAATGCAAGTTCACAGACTCATGAACTTCGCCGCTATTGTATTCATTATCTCATTGGTACCTGCGCAGATGGAATTCACACGTGTATCTCTCCATGCCCGAGCAATCGGATATTCCTCGCAATAGGCGTAACCCCCGCTACGATGTTCTTCCCCTCCATATCATCCACAATCCATTGCTCAGGAATACCGCCATAGTGTTTTCCCCACTCTTTCGTGGGGCGGGGAGAACCTGAAAGTTTACTCAAGAGAGAAACCCTGATATAGTAATTCCCAAACAATCAGGCCACTTGTGTGCTTCAAAGCTGTATTTGTTTAAAAAGGCATATGGATACGAGGAGGAGGGATCTAAGTCAAGAAAACCTTATACCCCTTGTATGTCATGTAGAGATCTCCTTTGTGCGCTATCTCAAATGGAGAGTGCATTGAAAGCACGGCTGGGCCACAGTCGATCACTTCCATGCCATAGACGGCCAAGAATTTGGCGACGGTCCCCCCGCCGCCTTCATCCACCTTCCCCAGTTCTCCTGTCTGCCAAACTACCTTGTTCTTGTTGAAAAGGCTTCTTAGCCACCCAACATACTCTGCACTTGCGTCATTGGAATTGTATTTCCCGCCGTGACCTGTAAATTTTGTTAGACATACTCCATATCCCATCCTGGCAGCGTTGCGTTTCTCATGGACATCTTGATAATCCGGATCAAGTGCGCCGTTTACATCCCCTGAAAGGGCCTTTGACTTTGTAAGGATCTCATAAACTGCGCGTGTGCTGGGCTCAACCCCCGCTGCCACCAAAAGCTCATAAAGAACCGCCTCAAGAAATTTGGACTTTGCGCCTGTGGCCCCATCACTTCCTATCTCCTCTTTGTCCACAAATAAGGCAACGGCGGTTTCCTGTGGTCTACTTACATCTAATATGGCTTTTAGGGCAGCAAAGGCACAGGACCTGTCATCGTGGCCATACGCTCCCACCATCGACCTATCCCACCCAACATCCCGGGCCCGGCCCGCAGGTACTACTTCCAGCTCTGCACTGATAAGATCCTCTTCTTGCAAGCCATACTTCTGATCAAGGTAGTTAAGCACCGCAAGCTTGAACCGGTCCTTAGTTTCTTTGTCACCAAGGGGGAGGCTGCCTATGAGGACGTTGAGTTTTTCACCTTCTATGGCCTCTCCCAGTTTCTTGCTGTATTGCGCTTTCCTGGCCAAATGGGGCAACAGATCAAGGACAGTGAAAACCGGATCATTATTGTCTTCGCCCACGGCAAGGTCCACGACTGTTCCATCGCCCTTCACTATGCGTCCATGAATTGCCAAAGGCCTCGCAAGCCATTGATATTTTTTAATCCCTCCATAATAATGGGTTTTGAAAAACGCCAGATCCACCTCTTCATAAAGGGGCTTTTGTTTGAGATCTAATCGTGGCGCATCAATGTGGGAGACGATAATATGAATTCCATCACCTAACGGCTTAGCGCCCGGTCTTACTAAGGCAACCGCTTTATTGTAAAACACATGGATAAACGGTCTAGAGGTACCACTCTTTACTCTATGGGCAAATCCATTTTTCCTGGCCGCTTCTCGTATATAGGTAACTGCCTCCCTCTCAGTCTTGGCATTGTCCAGAAAGCTCTTGTATTCGTCTCCATAGGCCAGGGCTTTTCTCTTTTCTTGTTCATCTATGGTGTCCCACACAAGACGCGGTGCGTAGATAAGCTTTTCACTGAGTGATTTTATCTCTTTCTTGGTTAATAACCTTTTTGCCATTGTTTTATTCTCCTCTTCCGCCTTTTCCTCGACTCATGCCTCCAAGCTTCCTACCACCTCAGCCAGCCCAGAAATACCGTTTTCAGAGCAATATTGTCTCAATCCGTCTATTATATCCAGCATGGCCTGAGGATTAACAAAACTGGCCGTACCCACCTGCACAGCAGTTGCTCCTGCTATCATGAATTCCAATGCGTCCACTGCCTCCATGATCCCCCCAATCCCTATCACCGGCAGATTTACTGATCGAGCTACTTGGTAGACCATATATACTGCGACAGGTCTAATTGCAGGACCCGACAGCCCTCCATAGATGTTAGCCAACCGAGCTCTTCGAGCCCTTACGTCAATAGCCATTCCCGTTAATGTATTGATAAGAGAAATAATATCCGCACCTGCTGCTTCCACTGCCTTTGCGATCTGTACAATGTCTGTCACATTAGGGGAAAGTTTTACAATTACGGGTTTATCTGTATTTTGCTTGACTATTTCCGTTACCCTGGCAGCCGCCTCAGGATCAGTGCCAAAGGCCATTCCCCCCATTTCCACATTTGGGCATGAAATATTCACCTCCAGGGCATCCACCCCGTCAGATGCCCTGAGGGCGGAAGCCACCTCACCGTATTCAGATACGCTGTGGCCGTAGATGTTCGCGATAACAGTTGTGTCCAAAGCGCGAAGCCAGGGGAGTTTCTCTTTGATGAAGGCCTCCACCCCTATATTTGCAAGCCCAATGGCGTTGAGCATACCGCTGGGCGTTTCAACGATCCTTGGAGGGGGGTTTCCCTCACGCGGCTTCAGGGACAGCCCTTTCACCACAACACCTCCGAGCAGACTCGGATCTACTATGTCAGCGTATTCGTCCCCGTAGCCGAAGGTTCCGGAAGCAGCAATGACAGGATTCTTCAGATGGAGACCTCCAAGGGTAACGCTTATATCTGGCTTGTTACTTTTCACTGTCTCCCAACTGCTGCTGGCTAGAACTGTTAACTAACGAAGATACTTTTGGCTATGGTACAATCTCATCACCGTCAAATACAGGCCCATCTTTGCACACATGGGCATAAGAGGGCTTTGATCCCTTGTGCACCTTTAGAGCGCAACCGAGGCATGCACCAACGCCGCATGCCATGGCTGCCTCAAGAGATACCTGGCACCGCACACCTTGCAATGAACAAATACAGGCAACCTGCCTGAGCATAGGCTCTGGGCCACACGCAAACACTATGGTCTTTCTTGGCCTAACCCTGGTTAATGCCTCTTCAAATAGCCCTGTCACAGGCCCGTGGTACCCCATAGAGCCATCGTCCGTTGAAATCTTTAGGTCCACGCCCTTTTTAGGCAATATCTCGTTGGCTATGAGTTCATCCTTTGTCTTTGCACCCAGCAGGAAAATCATAGGAGTGGGATCGATTCTTTGCGCCAAAAAAATCAAAGGGGCAACACCAATGCCTCCAGCTACAATTATTGCGGTGTCTTTTTCAAAACCAAGGTCAAATCCTTTACCCAAAGGACCCAAGGCCCATGTCTTTACCCCCGGGCTCCATTGGCTCATCAATGCTGTGGCCTTGCCCACAACTCGATACAAAATGTGAAGGGAGCCTTTACTGTCGACTCCTGCTATTGAAAACGGCCTGCGCAGCAAAGGATCAGTAGTGTGTCCCACGCGCAGCATTACAAATTGTCCTGGCTTGGGCTTGAAGGGCTCTGGCCCAAGATCCAAGGCCATTAGGTAGGTATTGCTAGCAACCACCCTGTTATATTTAACTTTTGCCCTGATATCTTTCATGCCAGTAGTTATAATCGGTTGCCAACGCTCAGCATATCCTTTTGTGGACAGTAACAAACAGCCATGTGCTCGCAGGGTAAGCTCTTCATAGATACAGTGCTTATAACAGCCGAATTGTCATCCTGGCCTCCAGCTCTGTTTACAACAAACCGCTACTGGACGCAACAGAGAAACGAGAAGCACTCGGATATAACTATGTGCATTTATAGTTGACGGCGAGTATATCCATTTGCTCTTGAAATTTCCTTCAAGATATCCGATATAGAGAGAAGGCTAAAGGCTATGATAGGCAAAGAAATAGGAAATTATCGAATTATTGGCCATATTGGGAAAGGCGGAATGGCCGTGGTATATCGCGGCCAGCACAAAACCCTTTCTAGAAGGATCGTAGCTATTAAAGTCCTCTCTACTGCTCTGGAGGGCGACAAGTCCTTCCACGAGCGCTTTTTCCGCGAAGCCGAGGTAATGGATCGACTGGATCATCCCAACATCGTCACATTATGGGACTTTATAGAACAGGGAGGTCAGTACTTCATCGTGATGGAGTATGTGGATGGAACAACCCTCCACCACATTATCAAACAGTCCAAAGGGCCTCTCCCATTAGAGCAAATAGGAAAGATTTTTCATCAGGTGCTTGATGCCGTTGGTTATGCCCATAGCCTGGGGATCGTCCACAGGGATATCAAACCGAGCAACATAATGATCAACAAACGCGGAGAGGTCAAGATAACGGATTTTGGAATTGCGCGCATATTGGGAGAAAACTTCGAGACAACTTTGACCGTTACTGGCATGGGCCTGGGCTCCCCATATTATATGTCTCCCGAGCAGGTGTTGGCCTCTAAAAAACATCCGATCACCGCCGCTTCTGACATCTATTCCTTGGGCATAACCCTTTACCAGATGCTGACAGGCAAATTACCCTTTTCAGAAGGCGGGAGCCTTTACACCATTATGCAGGCCCACGTCAAGGATGCTCCTCCACCACCCAGCCAGTTCAGGCCTAGTTTGCCCACGGCCATTGAGAAACTGGTGCTTAAGGCTATTGAAAAAAGACCTGAAGACAGGTGGCCCTCCTGTGGGGAATTCAAAGATGCCTTGGCCGTAGCTATAGCCCAAGGGGCCCGGGCCGAAGAGAGCCTCACCGAGCCTATTTACGAACGGCCAACGGAGACCGCCAGCGAAATGCCGACTCCCAAGCCTGATGTTTCACCTCCGCGCAAATCAGCTTTTGGGCCTGCGTTGTTAATTCTGTTGCTCATAGCTGGCATAGCTATAGCGGGAGGCGGCTACTATTATTTCACTAGGAAAAAGGTCAATCCCAAACCGGAAGAGAAAAAAATCTCTCAGACACTAGCTGATCAGCCTGCCAAGCGCGAAGCTCATGGAACTCAACCCCCTCCTCTTAGTGCACAGCAAAAACCCGCGCCCACGACTCAGGCCTCCATCAAGCGCCATCCAAGGCCAAAGTCCCCCCAGGAACCACAAATCGCCCAAGCCCTAAGAGAAGCTGAACGTGCTCTTGACAAAGGGAATTTGGGGCAGGCTCGCAAGCTGGTAAATAAGGTTTTGGATAAAAGTCCTGAAGACAAGAAGGCCAAGGACCTCCTTGCTAAAATTAACAAAGCCGAAGCCGCACGCCTAATTGCGGCCAAGCTCGATAAAGCTGAAGCGGACCTTAAAGCCCGAAGATACGGCTCGGCTATAGTAGCTGCTGATGAAGTTTTGGCAGAGGATCCTCTTAATGCCATAGCCTTGGATATTAAAAAGAAGGCCCAGGAAAGTGCAAAAAGAGAGGAACAAAAGAAGCTTGCAATTGAGGCAAGGCTCGCAAGAGCAGAGGCATACATTGATGCCCACAGGTACGCCAAGGCTGCTAGGGAAGCCAAGGCTGTTTTAACAATGGACAAGAACAATTCCAGGGCAAAGAGGGTCCTTGCTGCAGCCCGGGAAGGACTTAAGAAAAGGGCTATTGACGTTAAGCTGGCTGAAGGCCAAAAGTATCTTAACGCAGGTAAATATGGCCTAGCCCTTAAGAGTGCTCAGCAGATTCTCAATAGATTTCCTGGTGAGCAAAGGGCTATAGAACTTCGCAAACAAGCTATGGCAGGGCTAAAGCGAGGCCACAGTAAGAAAGAAATTGTTGCTCGCATGCTAACAAGGGCAGAGAGGTTCCTTCAAACCGGGCAATTTCACAAGGCAAGAGTCCTGGCTGACAAGATTTTAGATATAGACCCTGATAACCGTCGCGCCCAGGACATTCTGGAACTCGCCATGGAGGAGGAAAACAAACAGGTCTTTGAGCGATTCCTGGGCCAAGGCGCACCAGGAGGTGCGGGCTCGCCCGGGTCAAGTGCATTTGAGGGAGGCCAGCAGCCTGCGCCACCTGCACCTTCCCCACCCCTTCCAATACCTCTCCCGCCGGGCCAGTAATATTTTGCCCTCCTTGACTTTTACTGCTTCCCGCCGCTATAGTCCTTATCTCACGGAAGCGCTGTCTCTTTAAATCAGATTAATGGCACCGAGGCGCGATGGTCACTTCAAATAGAAAGGAATATCTTCTGAGCCAGAAAAATAAGGGTAAGGCTGTATTTGGAGTGTTCCCTGCCCAATATCCTAAAGAACTGCTCTGGGCCCTGGATATTGTGCCTGCAGAGATCTGGGATCCTCCCTTGCAAATATCCGGCGCCAATGCTCATCTGCAGTCCTATATTTGCTCCATTGTGAGGCTTGGCATGGAGCTTGTAATCCAGGGCAAGTGTGACTTCGTCGACGGCTTCTTATTTCCCCACACTTGTGATTCAATTCAAAATATGGCATCAGTCATTAACGACTATATGGGCCCAGGCACTCCCTGCTATTTTTTTTACCATCCCAAAGCCCCGTATTCACCTGCAGCACTTAAGTACTATTTAGCTCAACTAAAAGAACTTGCAGCTTCCCTGCAGGACCATGGCCATCCCCTTGATAAGTCCCGTCTGAGGCAAGCCATTGGTCTGTCTAACACGGTTTGTCAGCTATTGAATGCCCTTTACACAAAACGTTCTCACGGCGCCCTGCAATGCAGTAACAGAGAGTTCTATGACGTAATTCGACTGGGCGAATACCTGCTCCCTGAGGACCATATCCCGTTACTTCAAGATTTCATCAGAGAAAACGCTGCGCCTGAGGCTATGTCCAGGTCTTCGGTTATATTGAGCGGCGTAATTGCCAATCCCTTGGCACTATTGGACAAACTTGATGAGCTTCACATAATGATAGCAAATGATGACCTTATAAACGCCAGCAGGAGATTGTTAGGCCCTCCCATGGACAGTTCTGCGGACCCATTTGAGGCCATAGCACAAAAGTATTTCAACATGCCTCCCTGCTCCACCAGGGGTTCTAATATCTCTGATAGAGCCCGACACATTGTGAATATGGTAGAGAAAAGTGGGGCAAAAGGTGTAATATTCAATATAGTAAAGTTCTGTGAACCCGAATTGTTTGATGTGCCCAACTTGCAGAGCGTGCTTAAAGAGAAGGGAATACCCAGTTTAGTGCTTGATACAGAAGTGAACCAGGGACTTTCAGGACAGATGTTAACAAGGATCGAGGCGTTCGTGGAGATGCTGGAGTCGAAAACATGGCCTTTACAGCCTTAATCAAATACCAGGTCATGAAAGACCTTGGAGCGCCTCTGCTCATGAGGTTCCAAAAGGCGCGCAAGAGGAAAAGGACTTACAAGCCAAGCCCTTTTTTAGGCCCACCGCTTCGTTGCGCCCAGAGGCTTCATGAGATAATGACAAGACACTATTTTTTGTCTCGCTATGCACCAGGGGCCAAGCCAGTGGCCTGGGTTAGCAGTGGAGCCCCCGTGGAGCTGCTAAGGGTCTTTGATTTTTATACGGTCTACCCTGAAAACCATGGCGCCCTGTGCGGTGCGCAAAAGGTAGGTCCGCAGATATGTGAGGAGGCCGAAAAACATGGTTACCATCCCGACCTCTGCTCTTATGCGCGAATTGATCTAGGCCATGCTTTCTCAGGCAAAACGCCAGCCGGAAAATTGCCAAAACCCGATCTTCTCTTTTGCTCTAATAATATATGTCAAACGATTCTTTACTGGTTTAAAGAGCTGTCCCATTACTGGCAAATCCCACTGATCCTGTTTGATACGCCTTATAATTTTCAGGATATTAAACATAGTGATATACAATATATGGTAGACCAACTGGAGGATATGATCCCAAAACTGGAAAAACTCTCAGGGAAAGAATTCTCTGAGAAAAAATTCCAGGAGGTAATCAATATTGCCAAGAATTCGTCAAGGCTATGGGGCGAAGTGCTTGCCACATTAACGGCAAGGCCGGCTCCCATGACAATATTTGATGCCTTTGTGCACCTTGCTCCAATAGTCTCATTGCGCGGCCTGCCAGTTGCGCTGCAATATTATGAAATATTGTTGCAAGAATTGCAAGACAGGGTGCACAAGGGCATCGGTGCAGTGAACAATGAGCGAAAGAGATTGATGTGGGACAACATAGCCGTGTGGTTCAAGCTTCGGGACTGGTCACTGCTTTTTGCAGAGCATGGTTGCAACTTCGTCGCTGCCACCTATACCAATGCATGGGCCGAGACGATCCACTACCTTGATGAAAAGGCGCCCTTCGAATCAATTGCAAAAGCTTACAGTCTTGTTATATTAAACAATAATCTGAAACACCGTTTGAGCCTCATGAAAAGAATGATCAAGGCGTATCATATCGACGGGCTTGTAATACATTCAGATAGGAGTTGCAAACCGTACTCGGTTGGCCAATATGATATTAAAAAGATGCTAGCAGAAGAGCTGGGGATAAAGACTGTCGTTATAGAAGCTGATATGACAGACTCCCGCGTTTACTCGGAGGAGCAGGCCCGCACCAGACTAGAAGCCTTTTTTGAGGCTCTGGAAATGGACTGATGGAATACTTCGCAGGTGTAGACACTGGATCTCTCAGTACTGAAGTGGTAATAGTGGGGGCTGACAAGAAAATTGCCTCTTACACAATCTACCCTACAGGCTATGACCCCATCGCCGCTTCTGAGGAAGCCATGGAGGCCGCCTTGGAAAAAGCCGGTGTTGAAAGAACACAGCTTCGCGCAATTGTAGCGACTGGCTATGGCCGCATCTCTATCCCTTTTGCGGACAAGAAGGTGACGGAAATCTCATGCCATGCC
Organism: uncultured Desulfobacteraceae bacterium; assembly: GCA_964485655.1. Classification (GTDB taxonomy): domain Bacteria; phylum Desulfobacterota; class DSM-4660; order Desulfatiglandales; family Desulfatiglandaceae; genus B111-G9. The sequence goes on along the minus strand of CAZAKC010000008.1, from coordinate 26,337 downwards.
ATGGGTGCCTACCATCTTTACCCTGATACAGGCACTGTCATTGACATCGGTGGCCAGGATTCAAAGGTTATACGAGTTGGTGAGGGAGGAAAAGTTCTTGACTTTACCATGAACGACAAATGTGCTGCTGGAACAGGGAGATTCCTCGAAGTAATGGCCACTACATTCAGATTGAGCCTCGATGAACTGGGCAATCTTTCCTTGAAAGCAAAGCAGGCTATCCCCATCTCCAGTGTCTGCACCGTGTTCGCCGAATCAGAAGTGGTATCCCTGATTGCACAGAACAGGCCCAAAGAGGATATCATCCTTGGTCTGCATACAGCCATTGTTAATCGCATCTGGAACATGGTACAGGCAGTGGGTGTACATGGTGCCGTAACAATGACAGGTGGAGTGGCCAAAAATCGAGGTGTTGTCGCACTTTTTGAAGATAAGCTGGGCAAGCCCATTCACGTCTATGAAGAGCCGCAAATCATAGGGGCCCTTGGCGCTGCCTTGCTGGCTGCAAATAACAAATAACAGGCCAGCTTTTAAAGACCCCCCACCGGGGCAAGCTTATCTTCCCGTGGTAGCGTTATTACCTGACTCGTACTTCACAGCTTTCCCTTGCGCCTTGGGCCCTTCGCTTATGTTAGTAGCATTGCCACTACTGCAAATCGTCCAGTTACCTTGTTCCTTCTGTACGAGAAGAAGAGGTCCGCGTTACACCTCGTACATACACCGGCCGTATCTATGTTCTCCTCCCTTACCCCCGCATCCATCAATTGTCGGCGGCTTATGGCCCACAGATCAAAGTAGTTCTTTCGCACCATGAAGTGGGAAAAATCAGCCGGGAAGATCTTTCCGTACCCCGTAAATTCCCCACAACACGGACCCAGCGAAGGACTAATGGCAGCCACAATCTCCCGTGGATCACAGTTGAACTCCTCTTTCATAATCTTTACCGTTTTTGCTAGGATATTGCTCACATTCCCTCTCCACCCGCAATGAACGATCCCCACTACCTCTCTTGCGGGTGAGAAAAGGATCACACCTTGGCAGTCGGCCAGTTTTACCATTATAGCCACACCTGCCGCGTCGGTCACAATCGCATCGCAATCGCTCAGAATCATATCTTTCACTATGTCTCCACAATGCAGTGAAACAACCTTGCTCCCATGGACCTGATTCATGCTGACAAGATGGCGAGCGCCCAATGCATCGGTCACCCTCGCGATATTGAGCCTTACACTGGTGCTATCATCTCCCAGGTTAAAGCCCACATTGAGGCTGCTGAACGGTCCAGAACTGCTGCCCCCTCTTCTTGTAAATACTGCGTGGGCCAGAGCGTGATGAAACTTTGTTAGAGTGGAGAATGTGAAGTGAGGTATTGGCTTGGAATGGAAAACGAGATTCCTGAATTTTTTATAAAGTCCTTGGTCGTGCATCCTCACTCGAGCCTTGCCGCAACCGCCTCTTCGCTCTGGAGCAATGAGATAGATGTCATCACGACACAGACTGCCTTGCTTACCGCTGCTTCCTCCCGGACCTGACGGGGTTCACAAGCGCCTGTCACGTGAGCTCCATCCCTACTCCTGAGGTGACAGAAAAACGGCCCGACAAAGAACTCTCATGTAGGACATTCGACCCCGCATAAGCGGATTTCGGGTTACAGGGCACCGCTAGCTCCCCGTCTAGCACGACCAAGGCTCACCCTCAATGCTCAATATACGTCAACCCGTTCCCTGAGTTCCTTCCCAACTTTAAAGAAAGGAAGCTTCTTGGGAGCCACATCAATTACCTCTCCCGTTTTGGGATTTCTACCCTTGTATCCGTCGTAGTGCTTTACCTTGAAGCTACCGAAGCCTCTTATTTCAACTCTTTCTCCGCGTATGAGTGAGGCTTCCATGTCCCCAAAAACGGTATTGACCACTTCTTCAGCCTTCTTGAGAGGTAAGTTCTCTGCCTTTGCCAGTGCTTCTACAAGTTGGGATTTGTTCATAGTCCACCTCTGCATTCAAATAGAAACAATTAACTATGCATCATTGTGTAACCCCCCGCGCTTCGTATCAGGAGTTTTTTACTGTGCCATCCCATCTAATGAGCTATTAGAGAATTACCCCTTGCCGAACGCGCAGATAAGTAATATTAGATACTTGTTTAGCCAAGGTCAAGTCAAGAAATTACCAAGACAGCGGCCTGTTTACATTTTCGGGCCTTTGGGCTATAACGGCTAGCCGTATGTTTTAGGTAAAAGATGCACCGGTCTGTGATACCTGCTCATAGGGCGGGGGCTTTGTCTCAGACCTCTATCGAGTAGAAAAACCATGAGCAAAAAACTAGTTAGAGACGCAATAGAACACATTATCCCCTACCCCCCCGGCAAGCCAATTGAGGAGCTTGAAAGAGAACTGGGAATAAGCGGCTCCATAAAGCTGGCCTCAAATGAAAATCCTTTAGGCCCCTCCCCGGCTGCCATAGAGGCCATCAAGGCCAAACTTCACACAATTAATCGTTACCCGGATGGGAGTGGATTCTACTTGAAAGCCAAGTTGGCTGAGAAGCTTGGCCTTCCTCAAAACCGCATTATTCTTGGAAATGGCTCAAATGAGCTCATTGAATTGAGTGTGAGAACTTTTCTTAATCCGGGCGATGAAGCAGTTCAACCGTTCCCTACCTTTCTCGTGTATGAAAAGATAGTAAAGGCTGCTGGTGGGACTATGATATCAACTCCCCTTAAGGACCTAAGAATAGACCTAGCGCAGATCAGAGAGTCTATAAATCCCAACACGAAATTGCTTTTTATTGCAAATCCCAATAATCCAACAGGCTACGCATTGTCCAAAGAAGATTTAGCAGGCTTTCTGAGTGAACTCCCCCATGATCTTGTGGTTGTTCTGGATGAAGCATATATGGAATTTGTGACAGATCCTGCGGTTCGCAGCGGACTGGAATTACTTGACACACATCCTCACCTCTTAGTTCTGCGAACTTTCTCTAAACTCTATGGACTGGCTGGGCTCAGAATCGGTTATGGATTCTCCTCCCCCGAAATCATCGATTACATGAACAGAGTACGCCAACCCTTTAACGTTAATACCTTAGCTCAAGCTGCAGCCCTTGCGGCATTGGATGATCATGATTTCGTCAACCGCACTCTCACCCTGGTCCGTGAAGGACTCGAGCAACTCACGAGCGGGTTGGACCAACTGAGCTTAGAGTATCTGCCAACTCAGACCAATTTTTTCCTAATAAAAACTCATGTGGAGGGAAAGGTAATTTACGACAAGATGCTTCGACGCGGTGTAATAGTAAGGGCCATGGACAGCTTTGGGCTCCCCAACTATATTCGAATAAATGTAGGATTGCCCGAAGAGAACCAGAGATTTCTAGATACACTTAGAGAAGTTCTGGAGACATTACGATAGTGGGTGCCAGCCCAGTTATAGTAACCATAGACGGACCTGCCGGAGCAGGGAAAAGCACTGTCAGCCGATTGGTGGCTAAGCGTTTGGGCTATATATATCTGGACACGGGTGCTATGTACCGCGCTGTTGCTCTGGCTGCAAAAACCGGCGGCGTAAATACAAAGGACCACAACGCGGTTGCCACCCTCTGTAATCAATTGGATATCTCCTTTGATAACGCCACAGACCCACCTGCAATCCTTCTGAATGGTCGGGATGTTTCAAACCAAATAAGGGTACCCGAGATTGATATGTTGGCCTCCCGTGTTTCGGCGATAAAGGCGGTGAGGGAAGCGATGACTGGTTTGCAGAGGAAGGTTGCTCTGGATGTGGGGAAGCTAGTAGCAGAGGGACGGGACATGGGCACAGTGGTCTTTCCCGATGCCCAGTTCAAGTTTTTCCTCACCGCAAGCCCCAAAGAACGTGCCCGAAGAAGGTATGAAGAGCTCGTTCAACGTGGCGAAACTATTGACAAAAATACCGTAGCTGAAGAAATGAAAAAACGCGATCAGCAAGACACCACTCGTAGCATCGCGCCTCTGAAGCCTGCTCCTGACGCCGTGATAATTGATACCACCCATCTGTCGGTAGACGAAGTGGTCGATAAAATCTGTAAGACCGTGGCAAGCAGGATCTCGGATAGTCTGAAATAAAGGGGATTTTGCGCTAAATAAGGCTTGAAGTTATCGCCGGCTTTTGATAACGTCCAGAGTTTAGCCCATGGGGGGCAAAAAGATTGAGGGGGTAATTGGCTTGATGGATAAAGGAACAGGCGAAATCGCAGAAATAAACGATGAACACGTAGACAGCTCAGACCCGGTTGACAACGCTGACAACCCAACACCTAACGATCCCACGCAGCCGCCACCACAGCAGGACACACCTAAAGATGAGGCGCCACCAGAGGGAGACAATTTTTTAGAACTTTACGAGGAAAGCTTCCGGACTATCCAGGAAGGTGAAGTAGTAAGGGGCGAAATTGTCCAGGTGGACAAAGAGTTCGTACTTGTCGACATTGGGTACAAATCCGAAGGTCAGATTCCTATCCACGAATTCCAAGATGAAAATGGAAATATCACCGCCAGTGTCGGAGATAAAGTCGATGTTCTCTTAGAGCGCAAAGAAGACGATGAAGGCATCATCATTCTGTCTAAGGAAAAAGCAGCCAAAATAAAGGTCTGGGATAAAATAAAAGAGGTATATGAGCGCGACGGCACGATCAAAGGAACTATCGTCTCTCGCGTCAAAGGGGGCCTTTCTGTGGATGTGGGCCTTCCTGCTTTCCTTCCCGGCTCCCAGGTCGACCTGAGGCCTGTTCGAGACATGGACGCGCTGGTTGGTACTGAACACGAATTCAAGATAGTTAAATATAACAAGCGAAGGGGTAACATCGTCTTGTCCAGGCGTGCTATCCTCGAAGCGGAAAGGTTAGCACTTAGAGAAAAAACCCTCCAGATACTGGAAGACGGAGCGGTTTTGGAAGGTACAGTAAAAAATGTAACAGATTATGGTGTATTTGTAGACCTGGGAGGGATAGACGGGTTGGTTCATATCACTGATCTATCCTGGGGCAGGGTTGGGCATCCATCTCAGCTCTATCAGGTAGGGGACAAGATAACAGTAAAGGTCCTCCATTTTGATAGAGAAAAAGAAAGGGTCTCCCTTGGTGTCAAACAACTCACCCCTGACCCATGGCTTAATGCGGATGAAAAGTACCCGGTTGGGGCTAAAATAACTGGTCGCGTTGTTAGCTTAACAGACTATGGAGCCTTTGTTGAAGTAGAGCCCGGGGTAGAGGGCCTTATCCATATTTCGGAGATGTCATGGACACGAAAGATCAGACATCCTTCCCAACTGCTTAAGGTGGGCGATACAGTGGAAGCTATGGTACTCAACATCGACGTCGAAAAGAAGCGCATTTCCCTCGGTATGAAGCAGGTGGAACCTAATCCGTGGGACGTTATCGCGGAAAAATATCCTGTTGGGACGACTATTGAAGGCAAAATAAAGAATATAACGGATTTTGGCATCTTTATAGGAATCGACGAAGGTATCGACGGCCTCGTACATATTTCAGACATCTCCTGGACCAAACGGATAAAGCATCCCTCCGAAGTCTACAAGAAAGGCCAGGAGGTGCAGGCAATTGTTTTGAAGATCGACAAGGAAAATGAAAGATTTTCTTTGGGCATAAAGCAACTCACTCCCGACCCTTGGAAGGAGATACCCAATAAGTATAAACCCGGTACAAGGGTGACAGGAACGGTAACGAATATTACTGATTTCGGTATCTTTGTGGAGCTTGAAGAGGGCATTGAGGGCCTGATTCATGTTTCTGAGGTGCCGAAAGATAAACGGGGAAACGCTCTCAACAAATTTCAGATTGATGATGTCATCCAGGCTCAAGTAATCAGCGTATCTCCTGAGGAGAAAAAAATTGCTCTGTCTCTCAAGAAACTTGATGCAGCTTCCGAAAAGGAAGCATACAAGAGTTACCTTGGCGGCCGCAGAGAGGCCACTTCTAACCTTGGAGAGCTGCTTCGAGAAGAGATGATGAATCTGCAGAAGCAGTTGCAGCCTGAACCTGACGCGGAACAAGCAATAATGCGAACAGAGGACGAACCCCCCTCGAGTGAACAGGATGATTCCAACTCGCAAACCCCAAAAGGACAGGAAGCACCCACTGAGCAAATAGAGCAGGAACCCGGAAAAGAGCCTGCTGAATAAGGAAGACATGTCACAAAGAAAACGTACTTTTTTGACTGTTGTCTTGATTGTACTTATTGCTGGCCTTGTTCTTGGGCTCGCCTCAGTTTTGATCCTAAAACAGATAGCACGGTCCCCCAGGATAGCATTTGGGGACAAAATTGGTGTTATTACCATCCAAGGTCCGATCACCAGCTCCCGCAGCATAATTCATCAGCTAGTACAGTTTAAAAAAAATAAGGGAATAAAGGCGATTATTCTCAGAATCAACTCTCCGGGAGGGGCAGTGGGTCCTAGCCAGGAAATATATCGAGAAGTCATGAGGACCAGGTCCAAGAAAAGGGTAATCGCCTCCATGGGGGCGGTTGCCGCCTCGGGCGGGTATTACATTGCCTCGGCAGCCGATAAGATAGTGGCAAATCCAGGCACACTAACGGGCAGTATCGGTGTGATAATGGAATTTGTTCAGGTCAAAGAACTCTTGAAAAAAATCGGGGTGAGCTTGGAAGTCATCAAGAGTGGTGAATTCAAGGATATAGGCTCTCCTCACAGAAAGCTAACGGAAAAAGAGAGGAGGCTGTTACAAGACCTAATTTCTAATATACAAGAGCAGTTCGTTAATGCCGTTGCGAAGGGCAGAAACATGCCTGTTGAAAAGGTCAGAAAGATTGCCGATGGCAGGATACTATCAGGACAACAGGCCAAACAACTCGGTTTGGTAGATCGATTGGGCAACTTCGAGGATGCCGTAAATCTTGCAAAAAAGCTGGCTCATATAAAAGGAGAAGCGGTGCTGGTATACCCCAGCAAGAGGAAGGCAGGCCTCCTTGACCTCATTTTCAACAGCGCTGCAAAATCCATTTTATCAGTGCTGAGAACCTCTCCTGTTCAGGTGAAATATTACTGGCCCGCTCTTTTGCCTCCCAGCGTCACAGAAAAATACTGACATCCCCTTTCCCCTTACGGATTATTTCCGGCTTATCTCCAATCAATGAGACAACACTGGAAGGCTCAGGGTACAGTGGGCCGCCATCTACTACGATGGCCAGATACGGAGCATAAACCTCACGTATCATCTCCGGATCATTCTGTTTAGCGCTGGTACTTATTATAGGCCTCCCAAACGTCCTTACAATGGAAAGACATATCTCGTTGTCTGGTACTCTGATGCCGACTGTTTTCCTGTTGGTAAGCATAATCTTAGGTACTAATCTAGTACCCTCTAGTATGAAGGTATACGGACCCGGCAGCAGTCGTTTCATGGTTTTGTATGCAAAATTGCTCACCTTCGCATAACGACTTATCTCTTTGAGGCTGTCACACACAAAAGAAAAAGGCTTCTTTAGTGGTCGATTTTTAAGCCGATATATCAATTGGATGCCTTTTTTATTGTAAAGATCACACCCTATACCGTAAAAGGTGTCAGTGGGATACGCAATAAGCCCTCCCTCCTCTAACACCTCACATATGCGCCGTACCAAGCGCTGCTGAGGGTTATGAGGATTAATGGAGAGAACGGGTGGATAACGCTTTTTCATTCCTTAATAGTTTCCTATTTGGACTTTAAAACTTGAAGGGAGTATCTGGTGACCCCTAACACCATATATTCTATCTTTTCATTCCTCTTCGGTCTAGCCCTGGGGAGTTTTGCCAATGTATGTATATACAGGCTTCCCCTGAAAAGATCGATTGTCTCGCCTCCTTCCACTTGTCCCCAGTGTGGCTCCCAAATTCGATTTTACGATAACATCCCTATACTCAGCTATATCCTGCTGAGGGGCAAGTGCAGAAATTGCAAGGAACCCATATCAATTCAATACCCCCTGGTAGAATTAATTACTGGGATTATCAGCCTGGCCCTGTTTATCAGATACGGGCCCAGTTATCAATATATCTTGTACTTACTCTTTTGCGGCTCACTTGTCGTGATAACCTTTATAGACCTTCATCACAAGATAATACCTGATGTCATCTCTCTGCCTGGGGTCATTATTGGGTTTCTGGTGTCTTTACTCCCGGGCTATCCGACCTGGTTAGAATCCGCCATAGGAATTGTGGCTGGCGGAGGCGGGTTGCTGCTCGTTGCTGTTACCTTTGAAAAACTGACCGGCAAGGAAGGAATGGGAGGCGGTGATATCAAGCTGCTCGCAATGATTGGCGCCTGGTTGGGGTGGAAGTCCTTGCCTTTCGTCATCCTTATCTCATCGGTGCTGGGGATTATAATCGGTGGTGGAGCTTTGTTTATCAGTGGAAAGGGCATGCATGTAAAAATACCTTTTGGACCTTTTCTTGCAATGGGCACCTTGATCTACTTCTTTTTCGGCAGTGCCATCATCAGATGGTATGCGGGTTTTTTTATGTAAAAGGAGGAGGCAGTGCGCAGGCCCCTTTACAGTCTTCGAACCAGAATCTTGGCTAATCTAATTTTTCTTATTTTGGCGGCCATGCTCCTGATAAATGTGGTAATGATCAAACTGGCTGAAAACGATCTGGTGCGCTCCAGGGTGCGTAGTGGTATCGCCCTGGCAAATTCTATCGCCTTGGCCATAGCAGCTCAGTCCGATGCACTAAGCCAAGATATTTCGATAGCTCGCAGGCGGTGGCTTAATACAAGAGTGAGAGAGATCCTTAAGCAAAGCGACTTCTCTGAATTCATCTTTGTACCCTCTGGGCCGGGACGACGCTGGAAGCTGGGCAAATGGAAGACTGCTGAGCACGATGCTGTTGCCTTATGTCGGCAAAGTATTGTTACGCAAAAACCGTCCATTGGCTTTCGCGGAACTACATGGGCTGTCACATGGCTGGGATACCAGATTGCCGAGATTTCTGTCCCTGTAAAGTCCGGCACAAATACTGTTGGTGCCATAGCAATACGCTCACACCTGGATGATATCTATTCGCACTTGAGAAAGACTGAGAAGCTTATCTTGATTTACATCTCTCTTAACACATTCATTTTGCTGGCGGCAGGAATGTACCTGCTTTCGCGAGTCGTTATCAGGCCTATTCGAAGGCTTCTTAAGATAACAGAAGAGTTCAAGGAAGATGAGCCCCTGGCCCTTGTCCCCGAACCCTCAGCCAACGAGATGGGACAGCTCTTTCACTCACTCAGGATGATGCTAACCCGACTCGATGAAAACAAACAGCAGTTAAAGGCCCATATTGCGTCATTGGAGCGGGCTAATGAAAAACTGCGAAGAACCCAAGAGGAGGTGATCAGGTCAGAAAAGCTGGCATCAGTGGGCAGGCTCGCCGCTGGAGTAGCCCATGAGGTTGGAAATCCCATAGGAGTCGTACTTGGATACCTTGACCTCATGAAAAATGGGGAACTCTCTCGTGCTGAAATCAAGGATGCCTTGCAGCGGTGTGAATCAGAGATAGGAAGAATAAACAAGATAATAAGGCAGTTGCTGGATTATTCGCGCCCTGCCCCACCTGCGGCAAAACACGTCAGCGTTCATAGTCTTCTGTCCGAATCTATCGAGATGTTAGAGCCCCAGCCCATAATGCGGGGAATCACCATAGATATGACACTGGTTTCTCCAAAAGATATCGTTATGGGCGATGAAAGCAGACTTAAGCAGGTATTTATAAATGTATTGTTGAATGCTGCCGATGCCATTAAAGAGAAACAAAAACGGCAGCTCGGTGAACAAGAAAAAAAGATAGTGATTACCACCCAGAACAGTGAGGGAACCATTAAGATAAGTTTCCAGGACACTGGATGCGGTATACCGGAGGACTCGATAAAGCGTATTTTCGATCCTTTTTATTCAACCAAGGAACCTGGCAAGGGTACAGGGTTAGGACTTTCGGTGTCTTACAGGATCGTGGAGCAGATGGGTGGAAAAATGAGAGCAGAAAGTAAAAACGGACACGGCTCTATTATCCAAGTAATACTTCCACTTGCAGATGGTGAAGAAACAGAAGAGATCAAGAAGGTGTCATCAAGTATTGGAATAGCTGAAGATTGAAATAGTCGAAGATCGGAATGCCAGGTCACCAGGGCTTAGGTGTGATGGAATGGTGAGATGAGACTTAACGGCAACGGAAATAATATGGTCCACAAACGGGTGCTCATTGTAGACGACGAGGATAACATGCGTCGTATGCTTAGAGTAATGCTGAGTAAGGCTGGTTATCAAGTCAGCGAGGCAGCAAACGGCGCTGAAGCCTTGGCGAGCATGGCAAAAGATCATTTCGACTTTATCCTTTGTGATATCCGGATGCCCGAGATGGACGGCATGCAGTTCCTTCAAGAGGCTCAGGGCAAATTTCCCGAAAAGACAGTTATTATGATGTCGGCCTACGGTACTATCGAGACCGCCCTTGAGGCGATGAAGATGGGTGCCTATGATTATATCTCAAAGCCTTTTAAATCGGACGAAGTTCTTCTTACCCTAAAGAAGGCCGAGGAAAGGGAGCGACTCAAAAGGGAAAACATCATACTTAGACAAAAATTGGAAAAGATAAGCAAACGTTACTCCTTCGGTAATATTATCGCTAGGAGTGAGGCGATGGCCCGTGTGTTTGACTTAGTGGAAAAGGTGGCAGAGCATAAAACCACAGTCCTTATCACAGGAGAAAGTGGCACAGGCAAAGAACTTATCGCAAGGGCAATTCATGAGAATGGAGCCCGGTCATCAGGCCCCCTTGTGTGCATAAACTGCGGGGGTATTCCAGAAAATCTATTGGAGAGCGAATTATTCGGTTACAAGAAAGGCGCCTTTACTGACGCCGTCCGGGACAAACCTGGCAGATTTGAAGAGGCTGATGGGGGGACAATATTCCTTGATGAAATAGGTGACCTCCCCCTCCCCCTTCAGGTTAAACTATTGCGCGTACTTCAGGAGGAGGAGATAACGCCGTTGGGAGCTGTTGGCTCAAAAAAGGTAGATGTCAGAATAATCGCTGCGACCTCAAAGGACCTTGAAAAGGAAGTGGCTGAGGGCAGATTCAGGGAAGATCTTTTTTACAGAATTAATGTTATGACTATCCATTTACCACCCCTGCGCGAGCGCCGAGGTGATATTCCTCTCCTAGTAGGCTATTTCATTGATGTCTTCAACAGAAAGCTCAAGAAAAACATTGAAGGGCTTAGTTCAGAAGCCATGCCAATCCTTATGGCTTACTCCTGGCCCGGGAATGTTAGAGAATTGGAAAATGTGATTGAGCGTGCCATATTGCTCGCTCAAGGACGTTGGATAACTCCCGCCGAACTTCCCTCCCACATGACCCAACTTAATGGTACTAGCCCTGTCGGGGGCCCTGATGATACACTCTCCCTTAAAAAGGCCTCAAAGAGACTTGAAAGGACTCTCATTGAAAAAGTGCTAAAACTCACAAATGGTAATCGTTCAAAAGCTGCCAAAATCCTGGAGATAAGCCGCCCCATGCTACTGTCAAAAATCCGCGAATATGGGTTGGAATAGCATGTATTGCTGCAAGCAGCCGGATACTGAGAAGCCAGAAAACAGAGGTCAGAACAAGCAAAGATATCCTCTTGACCGCGGACAATGAATTACCAAGGTGATTAGATCCTCAGAGATCCTCCTCAACATGTAGGGGCTCCGGCAACTCATCGCACGGGCCCAACTTCTTAGCTGCATTGAGTCCAGCTCTAAATGCCTTTCTATTAATTTCAATCGTTCCCTTGGGCACCCTTCCAAGAAGAGTCTCCTCAACACCCTGAGGGGAAACCACACTGGTCAAACAGGTAAGAGCGCCCAGCGCCACCATATTCGCCACAAGTTCCCTGCCAACCTTTTTCCTTGCGATCTCAGTAAAAGGAATACCAATGGATCTGCTGGTAGGTACCTGATCCACCAAGCCAGAGTCCACAATAAGGATACCTTCTGATTTCAGATCTGAAAAGTACGCGTCACATGCCGCCTGGTTCATGGCCAACAGCACATCCGGCTTAGTCGCCTTTGGATAGTCAATTGGCTCATCGCTTATGATAATCTCGGCTTTGCTGGCCCCGCCCCTTGCCTCAGGCCCGTAACTCTGACTCTGACACACGTATTTAGGGGTATGTTCGTTGACTGCCTCAGCGAACACCCTTGCGGCTGTGATTATCCCCTGGCCACCTGAGCCACCCAGACGTATCTCGTATCTGGTAGCGCCATCCTGTTTTTTCTTTGTTTTCCTACCCTTTCGCGCCTTCACGGATTTTCTCATACTCCTCTGTATACACTGGTTTGTCTACATCAGCCAAAATCCCGATGGTAAATCTTCCCTCCAATTCCTCGGGCTTCATCTGCCGTGCCTTTTCTACTCGTACTGCGTTGTCCCTAAGCCATTTCATCATGGTAATTGGGTCGCCCATTTGATTTCTCCTTCCAAACTGGACATGGCAATTGGACATGACCTCAACAACGCTGAACCCTTTTTTTATAATGGCTTTTTCGAATACGGAATCAAGTAACTGAGTGTGATACACACTGCTTCTGGCAACAAACGACGCACCTGCCGTGACCGCCAGCTCTGATATGGAAAAGGCATGCTCAATATGGCCGTAAACGGCAGTGGTGGCCTTGCAGCCATAAGGCGTCGTTGGAGAATGTTGCCCCCCGGTCATTCCATATATCTGGTTATTGACAATAATAGCCGTGAGATCGAGATTCCGCCTTGCAGCATGAATAAAGTGATTTCCGCCTATTGCCGTTGCATCGCCATCGCCCATCACCACGATTACGTTTAGATGGGGCCTTACTAGCTTGATGCCTGTTGCAAAGGTTAACGCCCGACCATGGGTAGTGTGAAGTGTATTGAAGTCCACATACACGGGCATTCTTCCCGAACATCCGATACCTGAGACCAACACCACATCATCTTTTTCAAGGCCGAGCTTGTCTATAGCGCGTATCAGTGCTCCGAGAACTATCCCGTTACCACAACCTGGGCACCACACGTGGGGGAATTTCTTGTCGTGCCGTAAATACTTGTGAATCAATTTAGTGCCTTGTTGTCCCATAGTTGCCTCATTTATAGATTGGAAACTTGCTAGTGCCCAAAATTTATTCGTGGATGAGCACTGGCGAGCACGGCTGTGAAAAAGACTCTTTACGCCGCCGTGAAATTACATCTTCAAAATCTCCATGAGTATCTGTTCAGGTGTTATGGGCCGTCCATCTAAACGGTTCAGCTTTCGCACTTGACACTTGCCCTGGTTCACCCTCCGTACCTCCCGGCTTATCTGCCCCATGTTTAACTCCGGCACTACGACGCTGCGACACTGCCTTAGCACCTCCTCCACTTTGATACGCGGGAAAGGGAACAGGGTGATCAATTGTAACAGCCCGGCCTTCACGTGTCTTTTTCTGGCATCCATCACAGCCCTTTTTGCAGACCTGGCCACTGATCCATATGCCACAACCGCTACTCTGGCATCATCAAGTAGAAATTCCTTGGTCATCTGAATCTCGTTGAAGCCCTGTGTGATCTTCCTGAATAGCCTACGCATAAACGCGTCTATCTCCTCGGGGCGCTGAGTCGGAAAACCACGCACGTCATGCACCAAGCCGGTAACGTGGTACCGGTAGCCGTCTCCAAAAGCAGCCATTGGCGGTACTCCGCGGCTGTTATCCTCATAAGGAATATACCACTCTGGGGGCATGCTGGGCGCAATTCGATCTATTATATGGATCTGATCCGGAGAAGGCAGCTCAACAGTTTCCCTCGTATGGGCCACCACCTCGTCTGACAGCAATATAACTGGTGTCCTATATTTTTCGGCAAAATTAAAGGCCTGAATTGTAAGCTCGTAGCTGTCCTGAACAGTGGAGGCTGCTAGAACGATGATAGGATGATCCCCATGGGTTCCCCATCGCGCCTGCATGACGTCTCCCTGAGAAGGGTTCGTAGGGAGGCCGGTACTTGGCCCTCCCCTCATGACGTTAACAACTACACATGGCACCTCGGCTATACAGGCAAACCCCAGGTTTTCCTGCATAAGTGAAAAACCGGGCCCGCTGGTGGCGGTCATACTCTTTGCCCCTGCCAGAGACGCACCTATAATAGCCCCGATGCTTGCAATCTCGTCTTCCATTTGAATAAACGTGCCACCCACTCGTGGCATACGCTCAGAGAGGATTTCACTTATTTCAGAGGCAGGAGTTATAGGATAGCCCGCAAAAAATCTGCATCCTGCCGCAAGGGCGCCTTCCACTACAGCCTCATTGCCCTGGAGAAAATATCTGTTGGTGGATACTTTCTTACTCATTACCCACAGCCCTCACTTCCTTGCCCCTCTCTACAACAGTAATGGCAAAATCCGGACAATGGAATTCGCAAAATCTGCAGCCGATGCAATCATCCGGCCTTTCAATCACTGGCTCCCCGGCTTCATTTCTGCCTATTACATTTTTTGGGCAAAAGGCAGCACATATTCCACAGGACTTACACCATGCCCGAAAAATCAATTGGTCATAATATTTCTTTTTCCTCTTATCTCCGCCACTATGTGTTGCTCCGGCGTTGCTTTTGCTCATACAGGCCCTCTTCAGCTTTACATCAAAATATCATTGGTCTTCACGGTTAATAATCATTTCTCTTATATGTTCGCCTGCACCAATTCCCCCCCCTTAAATTACCACTGGCTTTGCCTCCATAACACCATTTTTCTTCCGGGCTATCAAGACAAAATCAAAGATATTTTTTTGAAGGCAGAAAACAGGATCCTCCCTGGGCAGATACGCTTTCGTCCCTCTAAGAAACTTTTTGGTGCTCTCGTGAAACATTATGCTTTCAATAGCTTCTATGTGGTCATACGGGCTCCCCGTGATGAGGTGTTCAATAAGATCCGCACACGCTTCGTCTTCAGGAGATGGCACTTTCCCTCTCGAGCCCATGGCCACCAGCGTCACCTCCGGGACCGCGGTTTTTACAATGTAGTCAGCGATGGCTCGGGCGGTTACAAACCCGCCAAGTACTATCGTCTCACAACACTCAGCAGCCAAATATGCGCCCGTTACTCCTGCTGTTGTCCTGTGGATCACAGTCTTACCATAGAAAAATGTCTTGCCTTTCATCAACGCCTCTGACGGCGAATTTCCCATATCCCCCCCTTCAATGGGGACTTCATTGACCTCGCCCACAAGTATTGCCCCGGAGATCTGATTCTTGAGCGCTAGGGCCTTATTCGGATCCGGTTCCAGGATTAACCTTCTAGCTCCTAAATAAAAAAGTAAAGGTGCACAGGAAAAGGCCCTGAATACATCAATAATCACCGCGACTCCTCTGGCCTTTTTTGCCCCTTCCAGACAAGAGGCCCTTATGATCCTGGGTCTTATAGGTCCCATCTCGCCAGTTCTTTATCCTAAGACTATTAAGTCTATATTATCGGTTTCGATCTGCTTTGGACGCCATTGTGATCAGATCAGAACTCCAGGTTGCCGGGGGCTCGCGGGAAAGGAATCACATCCCGAATATTGGAAAGGCCCGTAATAAATTGGATCAAACGCTCCAGACCCAACCCAAAACCCGAGTGAGGGGCCGAGCCAAATCTCCTGAGGTCGAGGTACCACCAATAGTCCTCAGGGCTGATACCTGTCTCTTTCATCCTTCTCTTCAATACTTCGTAGCGATCCTCGCGTTCACTTCCCCCGATGATCTCGCCCACTCTCGGTACCAGGACATCCATTGCTCTCACGGTCTTTTCATCATCATTCAGCTTCATGTAAAAGGGTTTAATTTCCTTGGGGTAATCGATAATTATGATGGGTTTCTTGAAGATTTCTTCGCAAAGGTATCTCTCGTGTTCAGACTGAAGATCAAGGCCCCAACCCACAGGGAACTCAAAATTCTTCTCAGCCTCACACAGCAGATCCACAGCCCTTGTGTATGTGATGACTTCATAGTCGCCATTGGCCACCAGTTCCAAAGTCGGAAGCACCGTCTGGTCAATAAATCTGTTGAAAAACCGGAGATCTTCCTCGCATCTCTCCAGAACCCAATTGAAGATGAACCTCAACAGTGCCCGGGCAACCTCAATGTTGCCTTGCAGGTCGCAAAAGGCAATCTCCGGCTCTATCATCCAAAATTCAGCCAGATGTCTAGACGTGTTTGAGTTTTCCGCCCTGAATGTGGGGCCGAAGGTGTACACTTTGCCTAGCGCCAGAGCGTAGGCTTCAGCCTCCATCTGGCCGCTTACGGTCAAATTGGCTGGTCGTCCAAAAAAGTCCCGGGAAAAATCAATTTCTTCTCCCTTTCGCGCCAACTCCTCCAGATCAAAACTGGTGACATGGAATAGTTCACCTGCTCCCTCGCAGTCGCTCCCAGTTATAATGGGCGTATGGACATATACAAAGCCCCTGTCCTGGAAAAACTTATGAATCGCGTAGCTGACCGCATTTCTGACTCTTGCAACCGCCCCAAATGTGTTTGTCCTGGCCCTCAGGTGCGCAATGGTACGTAGAAATTCGAAAGAGTGCCTCTTTTTTTGAAGTGGATACGAGGCCGGGTCCACCGAGCCAATAATCGTTACCTCTTCAGCCCTAAGCTCCACAGCTTGCCCTTTGGCCGGAGATTCGCTGAGGATCCCAACAACCCTCATCGAGCATCCCGTATAGGAGCCTAGGACCTGATTCTCATACTCTGGCAGATCCTTAGCTGCTATTATTTGCAAACTGCTGAGGCAAGATCCGTCATTGAGATCAATGAAAGAAAGACCGGCTTTTGAGTCTCGCCGGCTCCTGACCCAACCCATTACTTCATAACGTTCACCTATCCGCCCGCCATTGAGTATGTCAAGTACTCGGGCCCTTACCAATTCTATCTACCTCCAAGCCCTTGGAGCATGGTCGTTACGTTGTGTAGATCTTCCTCGTCACTTTCAAAAGGTGGGCGACCTTGTAAATCTGCTTCTATAATGGAATCTTTGAAAGAGAGAAATCCGAGAAACGGAAAGTCCTGCATATGGTCTTCCAAGAACTTCCTGTCTGCCTCACTCCTGATCTTGTTGCCTACAAATTTAAGACTCCTTATTCCAAGATCGCCTGCCAGCTTCTTGATCTGGTGTGCTGTTTCGATACTTCGCCGGCCTGGTTCCACAACTACTATCAAGTGATCAACAGCCTGGGCCGTTCCCCGGGCAAGGTGTTCCAGACCCGCTTCCATATCCAGGACCACCACTTCATCACGAGCTACTACGATATAGCGCAGGAGGTTTTTCAACATGATACTCTCAGGACATACACAGCCTGCCCCTCCTTTTTTTATCCCTCCCATAACCATCAGCCTTATGCCATCAATTTCAATAGACAATTTGTCAGGGAGATCATCCACCTTGGGATTCAGCTTAAAAAACCCTCCCATTGTCCCCAGCTTTGTCTCTGTTCTCTCTTCGATTAGTTCCTTCATTTGAGATATCGGGACAATTTCTTCCGCGCCTTCCACCCCAAGGGCCTGTGCCAGGTTTGCATCTGGATCAGCGTCGATCGCCAGCACCCTTTTTCCCTGCTCAGCCAGCGCCTTTATCAGAAAGGCCGCAAAGGTAGTCTTTCCAACTCCCCCTTTACCGCTCACGGCGATCTTCATTTATCCTTCCTCCTTGATATATAACCTCACAATTTTACTTAAACTTTAGGATCTTGCCCACTCCCCCGGAAACATATCTCTCCGGATACTCCAGCCTTATTTCTTCCCTAAACTGAGTACAGTGGACTGGGCATATCAATTCCAGTTCCCTCAGCAACCTGAATTCGTTGAACCCGTGAAGCCCACCGACTAGATATTTTACTTTCCCATACTCTGAGGCCTTTTTCAAGATGTTACCCACCCCGGGATGCGAGCACCCCACAACGGCCAACAGCCCACTTCCCGTCTCTACCAAGAGCGACTGCTCAATACCTCCAAGCTCCCCCGTGCTATAGATACCAGGATAAAGTTCAGTGCTATTTGTCACCGTTATCACTCCGGGAATAGGCTGAGAGAGGCTCATAGAGGCAGGGATCACTACAGGCACCTTTTGTATCTGCAAGAGCATATAAAGCCCACCTGTATGATCCCAGTGGGCGTGCGATATAAATACCATGTCTATTGTTCGGGGATCTATGCCCAGTTTCCTCATGTTTGTAAGGAGGAGTTCACCATCAGAACCGGTATCAAAGAGAATGTTTCTCTGTGATGTCTCAAGCAGACATGAAAATCCCCAACTACTCTTTAACCCTTGAGCCCATGATTGATTATCAAATAGGATCGTAAGTCTCAACTAGTACTTGCCCCCCTACGCACCTTGTCCAGAACCTTCCAGAAAATTTCCTTTATTCGACCGGAATGAAAAAAAATCACATGCTCATCATCCCGAATTATTTCCTTCCCCCGCTGCTCATGGTATATAACCCAGAGCCTATCATTTCCAATGAGATCTTTGAGCGAGCCCATGAGTTGCTCCTCTCTCGCCGTTTCATAAAGCCCATAGTCGGGCAATATAAGGACCACTACTCTTTCCGACATTTTCACCAGATCTATTATGTCCTCAGTCCTGCAGTGACCGATATCATATGGTCTTACAGCATAGCCATGGGTCAAATAGAGATATGACACAAGCTCCTTCCAGTCTTCATTTTTTCCGTGTAAAATAAGCACTAAAGGATTTGGCCTTTTCAGGGCCTGTTCTCTGGTGAGCGCTTCGGAAGGAATCAAGGTATCAATAAATTCAAAAATTGGCACCATCTTGGCCAAGTTCTGGGCTTTAAGCCCGACATAAGTGGAGCGCTCAGTGGTATAGAGCATGAATTCATAATCAAGAAAGGTTTTCTTATAGATGATGGTCGTTACAGCAGGAATGTATACCTTGAAAAGTTCCTCCTCCGTCTCATACTCCCATTGAAGGCTGCCCAATTCTATCACGAACTCTTTGACAAGGTATCGCTTGTGAAGATCTGTTAAAAGCGACCGGTCAAAGAATGAAAAGCTTTTGCCGATACCATCGGGTGTAAAGAATATGTCGCTGTATTCCCGGGTTCTTCTCATAATCTCTCCTAATTTCTAAATTAATACACTACTGCACCCTTTTCAATGCAACAAGAAATCAAGAACGAGGAATAAAAAAAGCCAAACCAGTACAAGGACGCTTCCTCTTATTATGAAAAGGACTTGACCCAGCAGCGCTCATTACTGTTATTATGCAACTCAATAATCATCCACATCAGGAGGGAGTCTCATGGGAGCAAAGGGGATATTCAAGGTGGACAAAGATCATGGTATCGCCTGGTTAGTCTTAAACCGCGCTGAGAAACTCAATATCATGAACATGGCATTTTTCGAATCACTCAAAGCCCACTTCGAGCAATTTGACCAGGACGATGAAGTAAGGGCCATCATAATAAAGGCAGAAGGTAAGAGTTTCACGGCAGGTATAGACTTTTTTGAACTGGGCACTCTCATTAAAGGCGAAGGCGCAGGTTTTAGGGATAGGCTTGCTAGAGATATATTGAAACTTCAGGACTGCATAAGCGCTATTGAGAGGTGCCGTAAACCCGTCATTGCGGCCATACATGGCCATTGCATTGGTGGAGGTGTGGACCTCATCAGTGCATGCGATATCAGGATGGCTTCAAACGACGCCGTATTTTCTATACGTGAAACGAGGGTCGCAATAGTAGCTGACCTTGGCGCCTTACAGCGCCTTCCCAATATTATTGGTCACGGGTGGTTAAGGGAGCTGGCTCTCACAGCCAGGGACTTTACGGCCGAGGAGGCATTTGCTATGGGCCTTGTCACCAAGGTGACCCCTGACCGTGACTCACTTTACGCGGAGGCCGAAAAGCTGGCGCGGCAAATAGCTTCATGCCCTCCTTTGACTGTTCAAGGCGTAAAGGAAGTAATTTTATATAGCAGAGACCACGGAGTTTATCCTGGACTCCAATATGTCGCGCAAAAAAATTCAGCCATACTGCCCTCAAAAGATCTAATGGAGGCCTTTACGGCCTTCGTGGAAAAACGGCCCGCAAAGTTTGTCGGGGATTAATGAAAAAAGCGATTTAACCCCAAATACCCGGTATAGCTGTCCCGCAGAACTTACATTTACCCTTCTCAATATTGAACTGACCGATTATGTAACCCTTCCTCTCAATTAATATCTTGTGGCAGTTGTGGCACCACGTACTTTCTGCCTCATGTCCAGGCACATTACCTATGTAAACATAATGAATCCCCGCACGAAGGGCTATATTTCGCAACCGCTCCAGGGTATCAATGGGAGTAGGTGGCAGTCTGGTGAGCTTATAGCGCGGAAAGAAGCGCAGGAAATGAAGCGGATGATCAGGGCCCAACTCTTTCAGGATCCAGTCACACATCCTCTTTATCATTTCGTCATCGTCTATATAAGTGGGGACAACGAGTGTTGTCATTTCAAACCACACGCCCTGATCATTGAGGGTTTTAAACGTGTTAAGTACGGGCTGAAGGGTCCCCCCGTTCAGGCACTGATAAATTTCATCCTTAAAGGATTTTAAGTTTATATTTGCTGCGTCAAGCACTTTACACAGTTGCAGAAGGGGACCACGATTTATGTACCCATTTGAGACGAGGACATTATTTATACCCTCCCTTCGGGCAAGCACCGCGGTGTCATACATGTATTCATAATAGGTGATGGCCTCCGAATATGTATACGCAATAGAAGGCAGCCTTCGTTTCTTCGTCTCACTCACCACGTCTTGCGGAAACAGTTCATAATGGCTCACATCTTCAGGTCTTCGCTGTGAGATCTCCCAGTTCTGACAGTTAAGGCATCTGAAATTGCAACCCGTTGTAGCGATAGAAAAAATCCAGCTCCTTGGGTAAAAGTGAAACAAAGGTTTTTTCTCGATTGGATCAACATGCACTGCACAGGGATCTCCATAGGCAAGCGAATAAAGCTTACCACCTATGTTTACCTTGGATCTGCAGATGCTACGGTCCCCCGGTTCAAGGTAACACCTGTTCGGACATATCTGGCACTGAACGTCCCTCCCGTCAGAGGCATAATGATAGCCCTCTACGGCCCATTTCCAGGGCTTCTTTGGCGCATCGCCTTTAAATACATGGCCTTTGATGCTCTTGCCCGGCTTCTTGTCAAAAAAGGCTTGGGCCGGCAGTGGACAAACCAACGCCGCCCCGCCAAGTGCCATGTACCTCAAAAACTCCTTGCGTGTTAACTTCAGCTTCATCCGATCTCGTCCTTTCGAGGCATTCGCGTTGACCCCCTTGATTTTCCCGCCCCCAGTCTTTCTAAAATCTATTTAAAATAAGATCACGACTCCGCCTCAAACACGCAAAACCCGGGTGGTACAGACCCCTGAGATCCCTGGCCGGACCCTACTGAAAAAAATTGTACTAGCACCCTTACATAAAATCAAGGTGCCTGCGGCCACAGCAATTCCCCACACGGGAACAAGCACAGTACCAACCAGGAATGTTCCTACCGCTGCTCCGGCCAGGTCCGCGGCTAGACAGCCTGCTGCAGGACTCTTGTCTTCACCTATGGCATGGGCAACTGCAGGGAATTGGAATCCGCAAATCACCGAGAACACTACCCCATATATCAGAAATACCCATGCGCTCAACTGAGTCTTGAAAAACTCAGACCACAGGACAAACAAGCCCAGCATTCCAATCAAGGCCAGGTCTGTATACAAGAGCACTCTGTAGCCTTTGTTCTTGTAGCGGTTTCCCAACATTGCCCCTGGAAGCAACCCAAAAAGGAACGCTGTTACAATAGCGCCTACCTTTAAATAGACGTATCCGTATAGAATTTGTACTGTGTATACCACTAGCATCTCGGCGCCCATGTTAGCCAGGCCAGTGGTAAACAAGATATACTCTTGCTTCTTCAGAAGCCCTAGGTAAAGAACCACTGCAATGGCAAAGCCAACAATGAACGGAATAGGACTCGATCCCTGCTTTAAAAACCATTCTTTTAACGTGATCTTCATAAGCACAGGCCTGAAATCTGTATTTATTTGCCCCCTGCCTCTGGCGATCTTGTTGATCTCGGCGATTCTTTCTTCTGTTACATTACCGGAGTAAAACCCCTCCACGTAGGAGGTCTTCACACCGCGCATCTTAACCAGTCTGGGTACATCAGCAGACAGTACTCCATCACTACACAGAAAAAACGCCTCTCCCCCGGGGATGACAAGAACATGGTCGAAAAGTGTTTTGGCCGTTGCATATAATGCTCGCAGCTTCTGTTTCCTTATTTTGCTAATGTAGTTCTGGGAGTATTTCATTTTCAATGACAGAATGCCCTTGGGGGTGAGCTTTGCCTTTGCCAGCGCAATAAATTCCTTTGTAAAAAAGCGATTTATCTGAAAGGTATCGGGATCGGGAAGATCCACAATAATAAAATCATATCTTCGAGCCACCTCTTTGATAAAGAGTCTCCCATCGGTATTTTCAATGTGAAGCCAAGGCATATGAGCGATAACCCCAAGCTCAGATGCCACCTCTGTAAGTCTTGGATCCAGCTCCACGTAGTCTACCCTACGGGGTCTATATTTGCCAAGCTCCTTCAGGGTCTCTCCCAGGCCTCCTGATATCAGAAGCACATTTCCTACCCTGGGTCTCTGGCACAACGCATAATGAATCTTTTCCTCAGCCCGTATGATATCAGCCTCAGAGTATAGAGGTGTGCCTGACTCCCAGAAAGTGTGCTGACCTCCTTCCTTGGTGACGACAATTCTCCCATACGGAGACTCCGCATATTTCACTATGGCGCCAAATTGCCTTTGCAGTGTTCTGATTTCCAGCGCCCCATCCAGACACAACACCGCAAATGTAGCAGTTAATATACACCCCACCGCTACCCATAAATACCTTTTCTTTATTACAAAGGCCACTATCAACGAGCTAAGTAGGCATAATGAACAAACTAGAACAACTTTAAACGGAGTAAGAATATACACGAGGATAAAGCTGAAAATCGCACCTCCAAAGATATCCCCGATGTTGTCCATCTGATAGAGTTCACCGCTATCAAATGGATATCCTGCAGCATTTACCACCTTCTGGGAGTAAGGCAGGACAAATCCTGTGGCCAGGCAGTAAGGGGCACTCAGGGCTGTGACATAAACGATTATCCCGTAAAACCCTGGCGAGGCACCATGAATGAAAAATATGTCTCTCATGTATCTGATAAGTATCAGAAGGGTCAAAGGCCAGAGGGCCAAAATAAGGAGAGTGAAAATGTAAAGATTCAATGAAGCTCGGCGAGGAATTCTTGCTAGAAGGCTTCCCAGGCCAGCAGTGAGAAGCCATACAAAGAACACCACCGATATGGTAATTTCATTGCCATGAAATTGAGTAAGGAATTCTCTAACAACAAGAAGTTCAGTGGAAATAGAGGAAATCCCGGTTCCAATGATGGTCCACAGAAGTGTCCGCTTCAAGTCCACCGGGTACCATTCCCTGTTCTACCTACTCCCCTTCTTCAAAGGCCTGGACTTGGTAGGTCGAAACTTCCAGATCTCCCCTTCTCCACGCATCTCCGTCCAGGCCAGCCTTTAGGCAGAGGTGAGTCAGGAAGTCCTCTTTCCCGGGCAGTTGCTCCCATACCTGCGGAAGAAACGTGGCCTCATGAAAGCCCTTTTTAATGATAACCCCGTCAATGCCAGGCCTCAGCTTGTCGAGGAGATCTTGAGCGTCTTTATATTTCAATGGCTTTGGCTCTGTCAGAATACTCACCTCAATCTTAATCTTGTCCAATTCATCCGGAGATAGAGGTCTGAATCGCGGGTCCCTGAAAGCGGCATTTATGGCATTAACCCGCACGCCCTCAATTATTGACTCCCGTGGGATAATATGCCCAATACACCCCCTGAGATTTCCATCCTCGGTAATGGTGACAAACGTCCCTCTCCTCTCATGAAATACGCCTGGAAGGTTCTTGTCCTCAGGCTCTTTCTCGGTTCGCCCAAGGAGGACATTTTCTATGGTCTTACGTGCTACCTTAATAAGGTATCGGCCTTGCTCTTCTGTGAGTGTTTTTACCTCTTCCATTATGGCCCCCTCCTTTTGACGACCACAAATTGCTTGCTCCAGGGGCACCGCCTCAAAAAATATAATCCCCAGCAGAGCAAGCAAAACTGTTAGATTATTCTTCATCGTCATCCGCCTCTATTGTGCTAGTCCTTCGAGTTAATCTTACCCTTGATGGCCTTGGTGTCAACTCTAATCATCAACCTTTCCCCCTATTATTGACATATCTCGTGAAGCTCGTTAGCCTTAGGGTGCTCGCATGCTGATTCCGGCCGTAGACTTGGGCACAATAATTCCACCAAGCGGAGACACATCATGGAAAGCCTCAAGAGTAGAAAGGAAAGGGCAAAAAAGATATTCGAGATTCTGGACCCTGTTTACACCACAGAAAAGACTGCCCTTAAATACCGCACACCCTTTGAACTTCTAGTAGCCACCATTCTCTCTGCACAGTGCACTGATGAGAGGGTTAATCAGGTCACAGAAAAATTGTTCAGGAAATACAAAGGGCCCGAAGACTACGTAAAGGTCCCAATAGTAGAATTAGAAGAGGATATTCGGCCTACGGGATTTTATAGAAATAAGGCCAAATCCATTAAGGCGTGCTCTCAAGCGTTGCTAGAAAAACATAGCGGCCAGGTTCCTTCCACTATGGAAGAACTGGTCAAGCTACCAGGAGTAGGCAGAAAAACCGCTAATTGTGTCTTGGGTGCCGTATTTGACGTACCGGGCATTGTGGTAGATACCCACGTGAAAAGGTTGGCCAAACGACTTGGATTCACGGAAAATAGCGATCCCAACAAGATAGAAAAAGATCTCGAAAAATTGCTTCCTCCAAATCGCTGGCGCAGGTTCTCCGATCTCCTTATTTATCACGGCAGGGCTGTCTGCAAGTCGCGCAAACCTGATCATGCAAATTGCCCGATTTTTCACCTATGCCCTTCCAATAATATATAAACCCCCGCCTTTGGAAAAAAGGTTAAAATTGAGGATGTAGTTACAGGGGAAAAAGAGGAAGACCACTTACAGTTCAAATTCAGCCACCAAAAATGTGTGGTCGGATGGTTTCTTAAAAGCTCTTGCCTGCTCATCTATCCATGCCCATTTTGACTTATCAGCCACAGGGGGCGTGGCTAAGATGTAATCTATCCTCCACCCCATTTTCCTCTTTAGGGCATTTGGGATTCTATAATCCCAGAATGTATACAGGCCCCCGCTTTTGTGGTGAAGTCTGAAAACATCTTTCAGACCCCATTGTAACAAGCTATTCATGGCCCGTCGTTCCTCGGGATGAAACCCCACCTCGCCATCTAGCCCCTCAGGATCATATACATCCCTTTTATCAAGCGCCACATTAAAATCTCCGGCGACTAGTAGAGGTTCATCCGGTGCATAATTTTGTTCAAGATACCCACGCAGGGTCTTGAGCCAATGGATCTTATAGCGAAATTTATCAGACTCGGGAGCCACCCCTTGGGGCACATAGACATTGACCACGGGTATGCCTTCAATAACCGCGCTCAAGAACCTGGCCTCCTCATCATTGGTGCTAAGGGCCTTTCGTACATCCACTGGTTCGGCCCTGCTCAGGATGGCTACGCCATTGTAAGATTTTTGGCCCTTGTAGGTTACATTGTACCCAAGTTCCTCCATCTCAATGGCAGGAAAGTCCCTGTCCTGCACCTTTGTTTCCTGCAGGCAAAGGACATCGGGGCCATGCGCCTGTACCCATTGTTTGACTATAGGTAACCTGGCCCGGATGGAATTGCAGTTATAGGTAGCGACTGTGAACATGAAAATGACCCAAAATTCTAGACTAGAGCAAAAAGGACCTCCTTGTGGAGCATCCCGTTAAGCTCGGGCCGTCTCCCTGTAAAAAGTCAGATCCGTTCTGGAAAGGACCTCCTTGTGAAGCTTTACTTCCATATGCTCGTCTCCCCACCCCGCTGCCCGTGGCCTTTATCCGTTCACGGTGTGCCTCCCCTCACTCACATCTAAAGGACACCATCATCGGGGCTATACCTTGCAGTCAACAGACAAATAAGAGCGGAGCAAGGGGGGCCTTGAAAGAACGGATCTATCGGATTAGCCTCCCATAGGCTCCCAGGGCGGACCGAGTAGGGATGCCCAGGGCTCGAATAGATCAGCTTACCCCACCATCAACATGCATCCCGTTAAGCTCGGGCCGTCTCCCTGTAAAAAGTCAGATCCGTTCTGGAAA
>CAZAKC010000007.1:0-50289 GCA_964485655.1 uncultured Desulfobacteraceae bacterium | reverse complement strand
TAAAAATGCTTCCATCGCTTATGAAACCATATCCAGTGATCTGGATACTTTCGAATCATTGATTCTACTGCATCGCACATGACTTGAACAGCATGCTGAAGATCGAATTTGCCATCGTCTTCGACTTCTAGCTCCGGCATAAAGACGATGCTATGTCGTGTTGTGCATGCTTTCCTAATGATAAACATGGGCACTATTGGGAGATTAAATCGGTTTGCAAGCAAGGCTGCAATGGTAAGAGAAGGTGCCTTTTTGCCAAAAAAAGAGCATGGGATGCCTTCTTTGAGATTCGTGTTTCTGTCCACAAAAAGAACTAGGTCTTCCCCCTTTCTTATGTTTTTTAAGGCGGTCCTCAGGCCGTTAGATTTGTAAAGTATAGTTACCCCGGCTCTATTATTATATTCTACCCTTTCCGTTTCCAGAAATGGATTATCTATTGGCCTGACGATAAAATTCAATCTGTTTATCTTTTTGCCATAATAAAGGTGGGCATACTCCCAGTTGCCAAAATGAGCCCCGATCAATATCACGCTCTTGCTTTTAGACTTCGCATTAAAGAGGTGTTCAAGACCTTCCACGCTAACAAGGGGATATAAGAGCTCGAATTGAAAATTCTTAAGGCGAAGCCACTCATGTGCGATGATGGCAAATTGTTGAAAATTTCTAAGGGCAAGATGACGGATCTTCTTATCACTTCGTGGCTTATCGAAGGCAAAGGCCAGGTTACGGATAATTGTTCTTCTATGGCGTACATCAACGAAATAAGCCAATGTGCCTAGAGCCTTCCCGAATGTTAACGCAGTTTGCGGTGGGAGATGCCTACAAAAAAACGAATAAGACAATACAATACGATAAACAATCCGGGCCCATAAACCCGTGTGGCGCTCTCCCAACATCTACCATTTAACTCCCCAGAATATTTTTCTCTTGGCTATATTCCTTTTGTACCGTAACACCTTTTCAATCATCCCTGCGATAGTATCCTCTGTGAGGTAATGTGGCTTTAGCCCCAACTCCAATAGACCGCTATGAACAGGGTTATAGTAATGGTGCTCTTTTTCCACTCGTGGATTCTTGACGTGGTTTATTGAAACCTTAAGGCCCATAGCTTTACCTACTGCTGCAACCTTTTGCGCCAATTCATTTACAGAAAAAGTCTCAGTTATTTGATTGAGTATCCTGAGTTCCCCCTCACGGGGTGGTTTGTTTACAGCCAACTCGATACAGGCCATTGTATCCCTTATATTAATATAGCCTCTGATCTGTTCCCCTTCACCGTAAACTGTGAGCGGGTAGCCAGCTACCGCTTGAGTAACAAAGCGATTTAGCACTGTACCAAAAATCTCATCATAATTGAACACCGTTGCCAAAGATTCGTCTTGATCAGTCTCTTCCGTGGAAATTCCATAAACAGGGCCCTGCATCAAGTCTGTAACCCGTATGCCCCATGTTCTCACGTAAAACCAGAGCAGGTCTGTATCCTGTATCTTCGTAGTGTGATAAAGGGAGCTGGCCTGGCGGGGGAAGAGAAAACGGTCCTTTCTGCCTTTATGTTGTATATCTATCCAGCCTTCTTCAATATCAATGTCTGGAGTACCATATTCACCCATGGTGCCAATTTTCACGATGTGGCACGCGGAAGCACATTCATGGACAGCCCATATCACGTTAAGAGTAGTGGAAAGATTATTGGTCACAGTTAGCATAGCAGCCTTGTGGTCCAGCATGGAATACGGGGCTGAAGGCTGTTCGGCGTAATGAACAACTGCATCAGGTTGAACATCGAGGAAGATTGAGCTTACAAAGTCATAGTTCTGGCAGTCTCCTATAAGGACGTCTACTTTACGGTCAGAGACTGCTTTCCAGATTCGAGACCTTTCTGGCAGGCTGGGGAGAGAGACCAGAGGCTCAACATCCAATTCTAGGCAGAGCCTTCTTCTGAGATAATTATCAATGACCCATACGTCATGGCCTCTTGCAGACAAATACATTGCCGTTGGCCATCCCAGATAACCATCTCCTCCCAAGATCAGAATCCTCATTTTGCTATTGGCATCCTGTTGTAGGATTTTTTGATTTCTTTCTAACGGATCTCTCAATCTATCCGTATAGCATTTAAAAGGAAGCGCTTCAAATCTTCCAATGCCATGGCATTATCCGCTATGGAAATATATGCTGAGGCCTTTTTCCCCTTTTTGGCCCCCGGATATACATATCTAACATGCCGATACATGGAGCTAAAAGCCGGCAATATGACAAACATATCCTCAAGTTCCACTGCCCTTGTTGCCTCTTCTTGCGTCATGAGTTCTTCGTACATTTTTTCACCTGGTTTGGCCCCGATATATTTGACTTCCAAGGCCTGGGGATCATGGCCATATCTCGGGGCCAGCAATTCTACGAGCGCTCTGGCCAAATCCACGATACGCATAACGGGCATTTTAGGAACGAATACCTCTCCGCCCTTGGCTAACTCTGCTGTTTTAAGTACGAATCCTGCAGCCTCGGATATTGACATGAAAAATCTTGTCATCAGCCGGTCCGTTATTGTGATGGGTCCCCCGGCCTTTATTTGTTCGATGAATATTGGGACAACCGACCCCCTAGATCCCAGGACATTCCCAAATCGGCAACTGGACAGTATCGTATTGCCCTTAAAGCTGACAACGTTTGCGGCAGTCATAAGCCGCTCCCCCATTAACTTAGTGGTTCCCATCACACTGGTTGGGTTTGCTGCTTTATCTGAGCTTGTAAAAATGACCTTTTTCACCCTGTTCTTAATGGCTGCTTGGATAACATTTTGTACCCCATAAACGTTGGTCTGTACAGCATCAAAGGGATTATATTCGGCGAGAATGACGTGTTTAAATGCGGCCAGGTGGAACACCAGATCCGCGCCTTCAAATACCTGCTCAAGTTTGGGCAAGTCTCTTATGTCACCAAGGAATGTGCTGACATTTTTTGTGGAAGAATATTCCTGGCCAATCAGAAAGACCTCGGATTCGTTATTGTCCAGAATCCTAATCTCAGCTGGCTTCAATCTGAGAAGCGCTCTAAATAACTCGTTGCCCACTGTGCCTGCGGCGCCTGTGATTACGATAATTTTATCCTCGAATATTTTTCTTCTCATTTGTATCCACGTGAAGCGAATCTGGGCACCCATATAGTGAATGGACTTGATGGCACCAGAGAAACTAATTATCCTCCCTTAACAAAAGGTCCCTGACCAATTCTTGAATGTGTCGTGAAATAGTAACTAACATACCAGTGTTGAGTTTGTAAACAAAGCATATCGAATTTACCCTGGGATAATTCAGGACCTATTTGCATTATGTTATAAAATAGAATAAAAGAATTAAGCCGATTATGATTTAACAGCGTGCAAGGGAGGCTATCGTATGGGAATTAGTAAGGAGCTACTTGAGATTTTGGCATGCCCAAAATGCAAGGGTAACATCCGCCTCAACAAAACAGGTGATGGGCTAGTGTGTGATTCATGCAAACTAGTTTACGAAATAAAAGATGGTATTCCCATAATGCTGATAGATGAGGCCAAGCCGATAGAGGACTAGTCCGCGAATACCTTTTGCACAAATCCCACGAGAGTCGAGCCTTGGGTCTAATAAAAAACAACCCTCAACACATCCTCGATATCCCCCTTGAGATGTTGGTTGTACTATGCATTGGACTCGCTTTTAGAGTCCATTCGTTTGTAGTCAGCCCTGTGATTAATCCGGATGGAGCCCTTTATATACAACAGGCTAGAGCACTATGGTATGGGCTTAAGGATCAAATACTGGCATGCTATTCCTACCTCTCTATCTATCCGATTCTTATTTATCTCTCTCATTTTCTTATAAGAGATTGGGTCGTCGCTGCAAAGGCAGTGTCGCTTTTTTTTGGGACCCTGGCTATGTTGCCCGTTTTTTGGCTTGTAAGGCAGTTCATGGACAGGGGTTATGCGGCATTTTGCGTTCTCGCCATAGCAGTTAATCCCACCTACGTGGCAGGGAGTAGTAGCGTGTTAAGGGATCCTGTCTATTGGTTTTTTGCCTCGTTTGGCGTTCTTATATGCGTTCTAAGCTTAAGGAAAGAGAGACCCGAATGGATGATAATCAGTAGCGTGAGCATGCTGTTGGCTGCATGGGCAAGAATTGAGGCCGTTGTTTACATAGTAGGGTCTCTTGTCTTTTTGCTTGCCTGCAGCCACCTTAGATGGAAAAACCTCTTTTATTTTGCCCTGCCACTGGTGCTTGGGGCCATTTTGGGCATAGGCCTATTGGTCTTAATGGGGCAAACCGAGCTTCGACTCCTCGGACTATACAGGGTACTGGCCAAGACGACTGGTGCATTTTTTTATTATCATAAGATACGGACCCAATTGAAAGACATGGTACAATATTGGTCGCATATACCTGGTGGCTACCCTATGATGCACTTTTTCATGTGGACAAGGAACCTCGTGTGGTTGATTGCCCTGGCAGCAATAATAGTCCAGATAAAGCGAGGCTTTTTTTGGCCGGTTTTTCTGTTTTTCCTGGTTGGTTGGCCCTATCTAAAGTCATCGGTCCGCAAATCGAGAGAAATCACCTACCTATTAGTTCTTGGTGGCATGGGATTTATTGCACTGTATGTTCAAATTCTAAGTGGCTGGGCAATGGAGAGTAGGTTTGTTGCCCTAATTCTGATTCCATTACTCTTTGTAGTTGGATATGGAGCTGAGTATCTTGCCCAAACCATAAGAGCAAATTTCAAATGGGGGAAAGCAGCTTGTCTTTTGTTATTTTCAATTTTTCTCGTGATCCCAGGTACCTATAAGGAGAGAAAAGCGGGCGTCGATCAAGATATTTTGCTACGACATATAGGTGAATTCATTGCCCAAAGAGAAAAGGGCAGCCAAGAAGTAAGAATAGCAGGATCCTTAAGAAGGATGCAGCTTATCCATTTTTATGCAAATTTACCCTATCGGGGAGCACCTTGCTTTGATACAAGCCTATGGCTTAAGCCTCACGATACTGAGGCGTTGGACAAGTCCGTTCAGCAAGGGTTAAGCTACTTTGTGTGGGATGAAAAGCACTGGACGAAGGAAGAAATAGAGCATATTGCGCGCCAGATAAGAATTAAGTTTAAGGAAATGAAATCATGGCAAGCCCCAGGATTTGGGGAAGTTAGACTTTTTGAGGTCCAGAGGGCTGGTGGAAAGTAAGTTGGAGGGCGGCGTTGTCTTGTTATATCCATTGGCTATTTCAGTAATCAACTGGTTTAAAGGGCTGAGGAGCCCCGAAGAGCGCAGGCAAGGGAACCGCCTCATCAGCAAAGTGGTTTCCAACCCGCGCTGCATAGTGGTTACAAGACTTCAGAATATTGGGGATATGGTGGCATTTATCCCTTCGCTTCTTAAATTACGTGAGCTTTACCCCGAGGCCGAGATCTTGCTCATGGGAAAACACAAAGCGGGAATCGAGACGATAAAAGGTGCCCCATTCATTGATGATATAGTAGAAGTGGGTCAAGGAACTCTGAAAGAGAAGTTGCGTCTTTTTAGAAAGTTGCGAAAAAGAGGTGTTGATATCTTTATTGTTTCCTCCCAGGATCAGGGGAGAGTCCCGTGGGCACTGTTATCAGGTTCCAAGGTGATAGTGGCATTTGACAAGGTGAGACAGTACAACGGTGTCAGAAAAGAGAAACTAAGGTTTCTAATTTCTATTAAGGCAAACTATGATCCTGATAATTCTGATGCGGAGAACAATCTGAGATTGGTAGGAGCACTCGGTATTGATGTTTCGTATGCTGGGACGTGTTTTGAGTGGGTGGATGAAAAGGAACGGAAGAGGATTGAGAAGGAATTGTATGAGGTCATTTCAGAAGACGACAAAAAACTTATTGTTTTTTCTCCTGGTACGAAGAGACCTAGTAGGGCATGGCCAGCGGAGAATTTTACAAAGCTCGCCGCTAGGCTAAATGAAAGATATGGTGCTAAAATAGTGCTAGTTGGAGGAAGAGAGACAAAACAGTTGAATGAGCAGATCTGCGCCGGGCACAAGTTCATAGTTGATTTTTCCGGCAAGACCTCCATACCAGGCCTCGGCTATTTGCTCAGTAAAGCAGATCTAGTAATCTCTGTAGATTCTGGTCCTATGCATATTGCAGCAGCAGTAGGTACCCCGACCGTGGCCTTGTTTGGCCCGGGAGATTATAAAGTCTGGAAACCCTATTGTAAGGATCCGCATTCGCTGATTGCTTTGAGGGTGCCAACTACATGTGCTCCGTGCCTGAATTATGAGTGCGTTCGCAAAACTCATGAGTGTATGAAGGGCATATCGGTGGAAGCTGTGGTTTCAGAGGTCGATAGGCTGATGAGGACAAAGGAAAAAGCTTAAGCTGACATGAGGTCGACTTAATCTTGGAGAAGTCTCCTAGTTTTTTGAGAGCAATCCGTGAGATCTTGGATATGGACAGGGCGAAGATCCTTCTCATAAAGATGAGGTATATTGGGGATGTAGTCCTGACTACGCCTTTATTAGAAGCTATGAGAGCTGCCTTACCAAATGCCACATTCGATTTTCTGGTAAATAAGCCTACAGCACAAATCCTCGCAGACCAATCTCATATCAACTTTGTTCACTGTTTTGACAAGAGCAAACCCACGACAGCCACGCTGCGATTGATCGGCGCTTTGAGAAGAGAGCATTATGACCTTGTAGTGGATCTTACAAATAATGACCGTTCAATGCTGTTCACGCGGCTTAGCGGGGCACCGATAAGAATTGGATTTCGAAATAAGCACAGGTTGCTTATACGTAAGGCGTACACTCAGGTTATCTCGTCGAACTTCGGGCGTATTCATACTATTGATCATCATCTAAAAGTGGCAGAGGCCTTAGGACTGTCTGCAGTAACCAGGCATCCTTCGTTACGAGTGAATGGTAGAAGTATAGAAAAGGTTAGGCAAATCCTGTCGCATTACAAAGTGGACGTTGGCAAGGGTTATGTGGTAATTCACCATGGAGCACGGCGTTGGTACAAAAGCTGGCCTAGTGAAAGGTTTGCAATCATAGCTGATTTGGTCACAGAGATCTATGGATTTCCTGTTGTACTCATAGGAGGCGAAGAGGATAGAGACTCCGCCCAGAAGATCCTGATGAAAATGAAACATAGGGGTGTCAACCTGGCTGGAAAGATTCCACTGAGGGATTTGCCTGCCCTGCTAAAGATGGCCATATGCCTTGTAGGAAATGACTCGGCGCCCATTCATGTGGCTACCGCTGTCAATACCCCAGTCATTGCCCTGTTTGGTCCGACCGATGCAAGGGCCTGGGGACCGAGAAGATCGCATGACATTGTAATATCAGTCAATTTTCCATGCAAACCATGCGGGCATAAGAATATTAATTGTCCGCTGGGGAAAAACTATTGCATGTCAACCATTGAAGTTGGAAAGGTGTGGGACGGTGTCAAGACCATAATTGAGCAGGTGTCTATGGCTGGGAGATTGGCAAAATAGCTTGCAACTTGAAAGAGGGAGGGTGAGACTGAAGATCATTGTCGTCCGAAGGCACTGTGGGAGGGATAAGGGAGGGGCAGAGAGATATTGCGCTGACCTCTGTAAAGCTCTTAGAGCCCTCGGCCACGAGGTTATTTTAGTGGGGGAGTCCTGCGAGAAGGAGTTGTTGGAGTATGTGAGATTTACACGCATCAAACCCGTGAGCTTCGGTTCGGCTGCGAAAAACTGGTCTTTTCACGCTAGAGTGCAAAAGAAGATAAGAGAAATTCCTCATGAAGTGTCAATTGCACTCAGTCGAACGTATCCGGTAGACGTTTACCGTTTGACTGAAAGATTGCACGCTCATATCATTGCTCCAAACCATACGCCAATAATATTGAAATTGTGGGCTAGATTGAGCCTGAGGCATCGCGTACTATTTGCATTAGAAAGGGGGGTGCTTTCAGCTCGGGGGAGCAAGGCAATAATAGCTATTTCTGAGTTGGATAAAAGACTTATACAGAAATATTATGGGGTCTCATCCGATAAGATTCATGTGGTTTATAATGGAGTGGATACGCGGTTCTTTAATGATAGAGTGCGATTGAGAAGAGATGAACTACGGAGCACATTGGGTATAAGACCAGAGGTCACGTGTTATTTGTTTCCAGCTATGGAATTTCACAAAAAAGGCCTTGGAAATCTGTTGATAGCTCTCTCTGACCTGCAATTTCCGTGGAATCTGCTCGTGGTGGGGGGCGGAAAGACCAAGTCATATGTCAAGCAAGCCGCGCTACTAGGTATTGGGGATCGTGTTAGGTTTGTAGGGAAACGCGCGGACATAAATGTTTTCTATGGCGCCGCTGACCTGATGGTCTTTCCTGCTGGATACGAACCATTTGGTAACGTCCACCTAGAGGCGTTGGCCTGTGGGTTGCCTGTTCTAACGACGAAAGAGGTAGGTGGATCAGAGGTAGTACGCCCCTATGAGACAGGGTATGTCATTGATAAAGGTAGCGATATTGAGGCATTAAGACATGCACTCAAGGATTACGAGCAAAGAAGGCCGCTATGGAGAGCAATGAGTAGGGCGGCGGCAGAAAGCGTCAAGAGTTTTACTGTAGAAAAAAACGCGAGACTTGTTGAGGAAGTTCTTTTCAGAGTCGCCCGCTAAGAGCAAGAGATTGGCCGGTTCTGATCGGCTACAGAATTGAAATAATGAACAACGGGAAACTTGAAATCAATAAAGATTTTAGCGAGTGGTTCGACTATAACCATATTTTGACTGTCCAGGACCTTGCCACATGGCCGAATAGGAAGATACTCAAGAAAGCAAGAGGAGATCGCTATACCTTCATGGTGAAACTGCCTGGGCCTACTGGGGTTGAGAAAGGGTTTGTGGTCAAGCGCTTTAGTGCTAAGCCTTTAATGACATGGGCGTTCGAGCTTATACATCCTTTTCGTAGGCCAAGTGGGGCTAAACAGGAGTGGCAAGCTATGTGGGAATTCATGAAGGTTGGCCTCCCTGGACCGAAGCCCGTGGCTTGGGGGCAAGGTAGAGGATTTTCCGCGGTCGTTTCAGAGGCGGTGTGCCATGTAATGAAGTTGGATCAGTGGGCCATAAAGAATAAAGAGGCTTGGAGGGCAGGGGATAAGGATGCGCTGCAGATAAAGCAGAATGTCATAAAAGAGCTGGCAGGCATTGTGGGAAAGATGCATGCGAGCGGACTTCATCACCAGGACCTATATCTGTGCCATTTTTTGTGCGGATCTGAGAAATATGGTATACCCCTGACTTTAGTAGATCTGCAAAGAGCATGGAGGTATAAGAAACTGCCCAGGAGGTGGCGGGTGAAGGATCTCGCCCAATTGTATTTTTCTTCGGAAGAGTTTGCAACCAAGGAAGACGTGGATCTTTTCTGGACCACTTATGAAAGAAGCTTTGGTAGTATCCCGGGCACTACAAGGGAGTCTTTGATCAGAGCTATTTTAAGGAAAAGCAAGCGGATAAAGAGGCACACAGAGAAGCACGGTTTATGAGCGGGCTGAAATGAAATTATTGCCTACTTATTTTTGATCCATTTCAGTAACTTCTTGCGTCGGCGATCAGGCTTGAGCCGAGCGTATACAAACCCAAAAATTGGGCTTGAAAATATCTTGAGATATTTTTTGAAGGGCTCTGCTCCAAAGTCATCCACAGTGAATCGGCTAATTCGCAATGCCCCCATGAGAGGTAAATTAACACCTCTGCGCGTGGTGTAAGCGATATTTACCCCCAACTGTCTAGCTGTTTTGATCTTTTTCCTGTCAAATTTGCCTCTTGGCCAGGCAAGTTGGCTTGTGATGATTCCCAATTCAGATTCGATATCGTGTTTACCCTTGCTAATGTCGAGTTTGATGTCCTCCAGATGCCCGTGCGTTGCAGTGTGGTTTTCGACGGAACAAAGCCCACTTTTAATCATCTCCCGTAGATGGTCCCAACTGCAAACTACTTTATAGGCCTCGGTAGTTTCGGCCATTGGCTCTGCTTGGTGGTGAGGGGGAAACCGCTGTGACACAGCGGTAATTAGACGCTCACTGGCCCTTGCAGTCCTCTCTGAGACTACAAAGATGGTAAACTTAATCTTGTATTCCCTGAGTATTGGAAATGCATTTACATAGATATTTAGCCAGGCATCATCAAAAGTGAGCAGGACAGATTTCCGTGGGACCTTTCCCAAGGCCGTTTTATACATTCGAAATTCCTCTGAGCTGAGCGTTGTATAACCTTCGCTGTGGAGCATTTTCATTTGGGCTCTGAAATTTTCAACGCTCACAGTAAGATATTTGTCCGGGTGATCGTTTACGTGGTGATACATACATACAGGTACAGACTGGTACATCTATTTCCTCACCACCTGCCTGTAAACAGAGAGGGTTTTATCCATCATCACATCAAAGGAGAAATATTTTTGTGCGAGAGAATATGCATTTTCAGTTATCTCCGAGACATCATTACTGAGAGCAAAGATAATTTGCTCTGCCAATTTCTTTGAGTTTCCAGGGGGGTACAGAAAGCCGGTCTTTCCATTGTGGACGATCTCGGGAATGCCACCTACATCAGAGGCAACTACTACCTTTTTCATGCAAAACGCCTGCATTGCTGCAAGGGACCGCGCTTCCATGAGCGATGTAATTGCAATCAGGTCACTTGCTGCTATAAATCGTTCGACATGTTCTTGAAAGCCGGTTAGTATTATTCTGCCCTTATTCTGTATTTTGGAGATTTCGTGCCTAAGGCCCTCCAAATACTCCGGGTGGGTTGCAGACCCTACAATCATAAAAAAGGCATTGGGTATAGCCTGGACAATTTGGTCTGCGGCCTGCACCAAGTAACGCTGCCCTTTATCTCGCCGGATCATTCCTACAAGAGTTATCAGCTTGGCCGCTCGATCGACACCAAAGGCCTTTCTCACTTGAGTGCCGTCAACTTTGGGATGGAAAATGTCCATGCGGATTCCAGGTGGTACCACATGGACTTTTTCAGGCTCAGAAAGGCCTTGCTTGAGGATCTGTTCCCTTATGCTTTTAGAAGTGGCGATTATGGCATGATTACCTTTGAGCCACATTAGCCTGTGAAAAATATCGTCCTTGAGTTTTCTGCCAATATGCTGGCTTCTTATTACCGTTTTCCCTGTAAATTTGGCAAGCATAGCCACTGCAGCATCACGGGTGCTATGGCAATCAATAATATCTATAGATTTCCCCTTAGCAAACCTAATGACGCATGTTATAGCCTTAGGATTAAAGGAGCCCCTGAATGGTACTGGAACCGAAGGAAGTCCCCTTTTAGCAGCCTCTTTCTGGATAGGGGTGTTGGGGTGGGCCAAAAGCCAGACTGAATGGCCATGGTCAATCAGCCACTCCATTTGAGATAAAATACGTAATTCTTGGCCTCCGATGTTCCTTGAGCTTTCCAGGTGGACAATCCTCAGGCGCCTTGTTTGCTCATTATGGCTGTTGGACATATATTCGGCACAATCTAGCGTAAAAAGCGATTGAGGTGTACAAGCGGAAATTTTCATAAAGAAATATTATTGTAGGCGAATCTCGGATGTCAAGGATGCTGGGGAGAGGGAGCACAATAATGGTCATGGGTGATAAAATTCTTGACGCAATTTCCCAAAAATGTCAGACAAAAAACCTGCCACGTCATGTTGTCAACAGTGAGGTCGTCATAAAAGCCGAGGGAATGGGACAACAAAAGGATTTGAATAAATCCTGTACCGGTCATGGTAAAAAATGGTCATGGGTCGCGTCAAGATACCTCATATATTACTACTGGCCTGTTCGCTGATCCTTGTATGCGCGGTAGTATACCTTGCGGCGAACAGATCCCTGTCCAGTACCCTGGAAGGTGAGACCGCAGAAGTTGCACGGGAGTTCTTGGAAGGAAATGGTCTGTTAATCAATCACCTAAACGGCCAGGAAGACCTGGACAAGCCAGCGCTTTACTACTGGATTATTGCGCTGCTATCA
Source organism: uncultured Desulfobacteraceae bacterium (assembly GCA_964485655.1). GTDB lineage: Bacteria > Desulfobacterota > DSM-4660 > Desulfatiglandales > Desulfatiglandaceae > B111-G9. The sequence goes on along the minus strand of CAZAKC010000007.1, from coordinate 38,288 downwards.
AGTGTGGCGCCATCTTGGGAATTGGCCGCAAGGATTCCTTCAATCGCCTCGCTTTTTCTCCTTGCCTTTGCCATTTACCGTCTTCGTGATCCTTCGGACTCTTACATGCTATTTCCATTGACCTGCTTCGTGATAATTAGCTCTCCGAAAGTGTTGCTGATGGCCCAGACAGGTAGAATGGATATGCTTTTTACTGCTGCCTGTTTTGGCTCAATCGTGGCCTTTTATTTATTCTGGAAAAATGGACAGGACAGAGGTGAGTATCTTGGCTGTCCAACAGGATTCTTCGTACTTGCAGCATGTGCAGTAATGCTAAAAGGACCAGTGGGAGCTATTTTGACCTTTTGCCCGGTAGCAATCTTTCTTTGTGCTGAAGGCAAGTGGCACGTGCTAAAAAGAGTCTTTTTGGGCAAGGGAATTATTCTGTTCTTTGCTCTTACCGTGCCCTGGTACGCTGCAGCAAGCATAGCGACTGATTTTAGATTTTTTCACCGGTTCATCCTTGAGGAAAATTTATCTCGTTTTACTAGCTTAATCCCGGGCGGTCCCTATAAAGATTTCAGCCATCACCCAATCAACAGGTATTTCGTTTACTTTTTAACCGGCTTTTTCCCCTGGAGCCTTGTTTGGCCGTTTTGGGTGTATGATATATTGCGAAACTGGAAGCAGAGGGATAAAAGGTCAAGACTACTTTTCATTTACTTCTGGTTTGTGTTCATCTTTTTTACCTTGGCTATATCCAAGAGGAGTGATTATATCCTGCCCCTATACCCTGCGGGTGCACTTCTTACGGTATTATTTATGCTTGATGGGCAAAAGAAATGGCGAGTTGAAACACCTTATCTTGCATTGTTCGCTGTGCTATTTGCGGCAGGAAGTGCCCTGAGCATTGTTTCAATTATTGCCTTGAATGAAGGCCCGGATCGATTAGCCCATTTTTTTCGCGCAACCAAAAAAATGGAGATGTATTTCTACTTATTGTCAAAGTATAACTTTCTCCTTATTGGGCTGATTGCCTTGGCAATAATCGGTCTTTTCGGCCTGCTATCAAGATGGATTCTTGCCAGGCGTTGGGAAAGGGACAGGTTACTGGGGCTATTTTCTGTGCTCATGACGACCAGTCTGGCATTGTTTGTCACCGTCTTTCTGACGAGCGTTTATAAGGAGAAAGACGCAAGGCAGTTCTGCAAAGAGATTGCGCATGTGGTCAAGGATTCTCCTCTTTATTACTATGGTTTTTGGGATGAAGAATGCACTTTTTACTTACATAGGAGGATTAATTCGATATACAGTATAAAGCTTCTCCAAGAAAAAATTAATGGGGATGAAAAAATCTTTTTGATACTAAAGGGACAGGAGTTAAAAAACCTAGAACAAAAAGGCATCTCGTTTCCATTTATCTGTAGAGAAAAAGCCCCTCCTTTCCGGCCACTGGTTCTTGTTTCTAATGCACCGGTTGAAGGAGACAACTGCCCCCAGCCTCCTAAGACTATCCTCTACAAGGCTCCTAGAGAGGCGTTAGTCGCTAAACTATTTAGCTATTGAAGTAGATATGGGTAGCAAAAGATTGGATAGGGAAAGCTTGGCAGAAGTCCTTTTTTGGTGTGTGGGGATATTGATCCTATTCTGGGCACTTGGCATGAGGGGCCTATGGGCCTCAGAAGGACGCTGGGCCGAGGTGACGCGAGAGATGTTCTTAAGAAAGGATTTCTTCCATCCCACAATAAATGGCCAGCCATATTTTGACAAGCCCCTGTTAACATATTGGCTAGTGGCCGGAGCGTCTTTTTTGGTCGGGAGGCTAAACGAATTGGCCACCCGCCTGCCCAGTGCCGTATTTGCGCTCATTACCATTTGGGCAACTAGAGAGTTGGCCAAGGAGCTTTGGTCAAGGGAAGTAGGGCGCATAGCTGGATGGCTTCTATTGCTGACATACGGAATGATTTTCTGGGGACGGACCGCCGCAGCCGAGACGGAGAACATGGCCGCAATCATTTTGGCAACGCTTTGGTATGTGAGGAGGAGAGATAACCTAAATTTTTGGACTTATCTGATCTTCTATTTGATCTGCTTTGTGGGAGCTCATACCAAAGGGCTTACCTCAGTCGTAGTACCAGCAGTGGTGGTCCTTCCAGACTTACTTAGAGAGGGCAGGTGGAAGAGGCTATTCAGTTCCAGTCACATATTTGCCCTGTTGATAGGTGCCGGGGTGTATGTGTGCCCCTTCGTCTACGCTGATATAACGCGCGGTAGTTATCAGGAAAGCGGGCTGGCGCTCATGTTCAGGGAAAATGTAATCCGGTTTGTGAAACCCTTTGACCACAAAGGTCCAGTCTATCTTTACCTTTACTATCTACCTTTGTTACTGGCCCCCTTTAGTCCGCTGATATTAACAGGGGCGGTTTGGATGTTAAGGTCTTACAAAAAGCTTGACAGGCGTGCGAGATGGCTCATAGAGGCCACGGTTCTAATTTTCCTGTTTTTCACCGCTTCCGGCTCCAGACGTGGCTATTATATCTTGCCCATTTTGCCTTTTTGTGCCTTGGCTGGTGCAGTGTTTACTGTCAGTGCAAGGGATGGCAAGTGGTACAAAGGGGCATGTAGAGCCCAGGCTGTAGTGCTGGGTATGTGTGTGCTTATCTTTCTGCTCAGCCCTGTCCTGTGGCCTGTCATTAAGCTAAGAAATGGATTCACCCCCCCGGCTGGCCTGAGGGAATCCACGTTCATATTGGGGGTTATAGCGGCCATTATTTGGACCTTGGCCAAACTGAGGGGGGAGATTTTTGCTAGGCTTACAAATACTCCAAGAAATATTGCCCACTTGATTCTCTGCGCAGTGATTCTAATGGGGGGTTTTTTTTGCTGGCAACAGCCGGAACTGGACGCGTACAGAACAGGGCGGAAATTTGCAGAAACGCTGAGAAGGCAAACAAGAGGAATTCCCCCGTCCAGTATCGCGTTTTATCATTCAGTGTCTGCTAATATAATTTTCTATTTGAGGACTACGGCTCCCACGAGGATTCTGAGGGACAAGAAAGGGGTCATGGTGTTTGCATGCAACGATGCCGGGCCAAGGGTCCTGATCTCAAGGCGCAAGTACCTGTCTGACTTCATGTCCGCTACAAAAGATTGTCTGGCCAGGGGCCACCAGTATGGAGAGGAAATATATCCTTGGATGAGGCGAAAGGGGCGCTTCTACGTGGCGTGGAAATGGATGTGATTCTTGCCTAAGATGGAATAGGCCCTGAGGGGTTAGTATATAATTATTTGATGAGTGCTAGCTACACAAGTTCAAAGTATGTTGCCTGGTTTTTAGGCCTTGGCTTTTTGATCGCCTTCATATGGGCTGCGCCATTTAGGGACCTTTACGGAATTGAGGCGAGGAATGCCCTTTTGGGGAAGGAAATGTTTCAGGGCGGTATTAGATTCATTCCCTTCACCATGGGCCGACCTTATCCCGATTATCCACCGCTGTACTTCTGGAGCGTGGCCTTATTTTACAATTTGACTGGAGGAGTCAGCACATTAGCCGCCATATTGCCCAGTGCCCTTTGTGCGGCGGGTATCATTGTGATCACGTTCCTTATGGGGTCGTTTCGTTCATTCAAAACAGGCGCGATATCAGCACTTGTGTTGGGCACCTTCCCTGAATTTTGGTTTAAGGCCAGCAAGGCCACAATTGATATGATGCTGGCCTTTGAAGTGGCCGTGGCCCTGTTTTTTCTAAGGAAGATTAGCTGCTCTAAGAGCGGTTCGGTGGAAAAGGTCAAGGCTGTGATAGGTACCTCGTTGGCTGTGCTTGCTGCCTTGCTGACAAAAGGCCCCATAGGGATTGTGCTTATTGGCGCCGTCTGGGGATGTTATTTGTTGATATGCAAGGACTTCCATGGTCTTTTTGCTTTTTCTTTTTTGTATCTACTGCTCGGGGTGGGCTGTGTAGGCATCTACTTTGGCTTGCTCTGGCACGAAGGAGGAATGGCACTTGTAAAAGATGTCTTTGCCAGCCAGGTGTCAGGGAGATTCGGGGGAGTCCCCAACAAGTCCTTCTTGTATTATGAGGTATACCTGCTGGAAAGTACAGCTCCATGGTGGCTATGGGTGTTAGCAGCGACATTTGGCAGTAAAAAGAATGATAGCCAGGGATCTGCAACCAGTGATAAAAGAAGTTTTTCTGTAATTAGGCTCTCGGTGACATGGTTTATTGTCGTTCTAGTCATTTTTTCCATCCCATCTTCTCGACATGGGCGATACCTTTTGCCTGCGTTCCCGGCCCTGGCGCTTATTGTGTCTTTTTTCATAGAGAAAATTGTTGATAGGGATTGCTCAAAGGGCATCGCAGCAGCTCTGACAAGGGCTGTGGGGGTTTTCTTTGCACTGTTTATAGTAGCATCGTGGGCCCTATACTTCATTGTAAGAATGCCAGGAAAGGCGAGTGTACTATGGTTGGTTGTTTGGTCAGTAGTGATGATCTGGCTTTGGGTCAAAAAAGACAAGGTGATTCCTGTAGCCAATGGGATATTTCAGAGACAAGTAGTGTCTATGGTGGCAATCCTTTCGGGGGTTAGCCTTCTTGTGTATCCGGTTGCTTCGCAAAGGGAGTCAGGAAAAGGCTTCGTTGAACAAGTGGAAGCCAAGGTTTCAGCGAAAGCGCCTATAGTGCTGTTCAGGATAAAACAAGATGGTGACGGGGTCAAATACGCTTTATACTCAAACCGCTTGTCCCGCACTCTGAACTTTGTCTCTAGAGTGGAGAGTCTGTCTCGTTTGCGCAGCCCATGCTTATTGGTGACGTATAAGAAAAATATAGGTGTGTTGTTTAAGAATCCAAACTGGAGGTTGACCCTGGTCGGGGAAGGTCTTATTCATCATAAACCTGTGGTAGGATATATCCTTGAGGAGGCCAAAAACCATGAATAGGTACTTACCGTTAATTTTGACAGGAGTTTTTCTAAACGCGGCAGCGCAGATATGCCTAAAGCAGGGCATGAAGACAATAGGGCATTTCGATTTTGTCCTCGAGAATGTTGTGCCTACGGGTATAAGGGTAATAACCAACGGCTATGTGCTCTCAGGCATAGTTTGCTATGTAGTTAGTGTCGTGGTGTGGCTTATGGTGCTTTCACGGGTGGACGTGAGCTATGCCTACCCGTTGTTGAGCGTAGGGTACATTGTGACGGCTTTCGCTGGAAAGGCGTTTTTTGGGGAGGCATTGACACCCGTAAGGTGGGCAGGAATCTTTGTAATTTGTTTTGGTGTATATCTTATTACCAGGAGTGCATAATGAGTGTTTCGAGGCCTGTGAGAGATACTTTTCTGCCTTTTTCCCGCCCTACCATTGGAGGCGAAGAGATAGAGGAGGTGTGTGATAGCTTGCGTTCGGGCTGGCTTACAAGTGGCCCTAAGGTTTTGAAATTTGAAAACATGTTTAAGGACTGGAGCGGCAATAAGCACGCAGTGGCAGTGAACTCTGCTACTGCTGGCCTGCATGTCGCCTTGTCCACTCTGGATCTGATGCCAGGCGATGAGGTTATAACCACTCCCATTACATGGCCTTCGACGGTAAATAATATTGTGATTTGCGGCGGAATTCCGGTATTCGCGGATGTTGATAGGGACACTATGCAGATCAATCCGGAGCAGGTAGAAAAAAAGATTTCCAGAAGAACACGAGCTATAATCCCTGTGCATTTCGCTGGAGCTCCATGCGACTTGAAGCCCTTGAGGGAGATGTGCGATTATTATGGGATTAAATTGATACAAGATGCAGCCCACGCTTTAGGTACCAGATACAGAGGGGAATTGATTGGATCCCATGGCGATTTGGCAGTATTCAGCTTCCATCCAATAAAGAACATCACCACAGGTGAAGGTGGCATGATTCTTTGCGCTGACGATGAGGAGGCTGAAAGGATGCGGAGGCTGCGTTTTCATGGAATTTCAAGAGACGCATGGAAGCGGTATAGTAAGGGGGGGCCACCGCAATATGAGGTAGAGGAACCTGGGTTCAAGTATAATATGTTGGATATTCAGGCCGCCATAGGTATACATCAGTTTAAAAAACTAAAAGAGTTCAATAACGCCAGGAAGCACCTTGCTGAAAACTATAGATCTCTTTTGGCAGAGGTCCCAGAGGTGCTGCCCTTGGCCGATGTACCATATCCCCATGAGCACGCATGGCACTTGTTTGTGGTGAGGTTGAAAATTGAAGCTCTCAGAGTCGATAGAGATCGATTTTTGGTAGAGTTACAAAAAGAAAATATCGGGGTTGGTCTTCATTTTCCCGCTGTCCATTTGCAAAAGTTCTACAGGAAGAAATATGGATACGGTAAAGGAGATTACCCTGAAGCGGAATGGAATAGTGAAAGAATCTTTTCGTTACCTCTCTATCCCCTGTTGACAGAGCAAGATCAAGGTGATGTGGTCATGGCTTTAACAAAATTGATAAAGAGATTTAAACGATAGATGGAGCTCCGAAATGGCTGATGATGGCAGAGTAAAACTATCCATTGTTATACCAATGTACAATGAGGAACAGAATGTATCAATCCTAACCGAGCGCCTGTTTAACACATTGAATACTTTACCCGAGCCTTGGGAGGTTATTTTTGTAAATGACGGATCCCAAGACGGAACTCTTGAACTTTTAGTGGAAGAACAAAGTCGCAGACAACGGCTACGTATAGTAAATTTGGCAAGGAATTTTGGGCAACATGCGGCAGTTATGGCAGGGTTTGAACATGCCAAAGGGGAATGGATCATTACTCTTGATGCTGATTTGCAGAATCCACCTGAGGAAATACCAAAGATTGTGGAGCAATTTAGAAAAGGCCACGATCTGGTTGGCTCCATTCGAATGGGAAGGCGGGATACTGTTTTTAGAAGGCTGGCCTCAAGGATAACCACGTGGCTTGTGAGCAGGATATCGGTAATATCGTTGCAGGACTTCGGGTGTATGCTGAGAGGGTATAGCAGGCCGATTGTGGAAGGAATTCTTCAGAATCCAGAATATCGGACATTCATCCCGGCCCTTGCCACTTTTTTCGCGAAGAATCCCATTGAGATACCTGTCAGACACGAGGAAAGGGCAGCAGGGGATTCCAAATACTCATTGCTTAAGCTTTTTAGTCTCCAGCTAGATCTCATGACTGGATTCTCCTTGTGGCCTTTGAGGACACTTTTTTTTGCAGGGATAGCTGTTTCATTGCTTGGACTGTTTTTGGGCGGGCTTATATTGGTCTTGCGCGTCTACTATGGACCGGAATGGGCAGCCCAAGGAGTGTTTACCCTTTTTGCACTATTGTTTTTTTTCGTGGGAGCCCAATTTCTTGGCCTCGGTCTAGTGGGAGAATATGTAGGGAGGGTTTTTCAGGCGGTTAGAAAGAGACCTCCGTATGTGCTGGGCAGTGTTTATAATGCCAGGGATCGGAGGGAATAATCTTTGAAGGGAGTGAAAATAGAACATGAAAACTGTTGTCTTGGCCTACCATAATATAGGCTGCGTGGGGATTAGAGCGCTACTTGCAAATGGGTTTAATATACAAGCAGTTTTCACCCATAAAGATGAGACGGGAGAGAACATTTGGTTTGAATCGGTAGCAGAGCTTGCCGCCAGCAAAGGTATTCCGGTTTTTGCCCCGGAAAATATAAACCATCCTATATGGGTGAATCGGATAAAGGAGCTTGAGCCCGACATCTTGTTCTCCTTCTATTATAGGAACATAGTGAAGAGAGAAATCCTAAATATTCCCCCTAAAGGCTGTCTGAATTTACATGGCTCTTTGCTGCCCAAATATAGGGGGAGATGCCCTATTAATTGGGTCCTTATAAACGGGGAAAAACACACTGGAGTGACCCTGCATTACATGACCCCCAGACCTGATGAGGGGGATATCGTCGCGCAAAAGGCCTTTGCAATTTCCTATGAGGATACCGCCAGATCGCTACATGATAAGGCTGCAAAGGCAACAGAGGGGCTACTTTATGAAATTTTACCACTCATCAAACAGGGAAAGGCACCACGGATTCCTCAAGACCACTCACAGGCAACCTATTTTGGCGGCAGAAAGCCTGAGGATGGAGAAATTGATTGGAACGAGCCCGCAGAGCACATCAGAAATTTGGTGAGAGCCGTCACTTACCCATATCCGGGCGCATTCAGCTTTATGGGCGACAGAAAATGCTACTTTTGGAAGGTATCCGTAAAGCCCTTGGAGCAAAGGGAGTCCCCTCCGGGTACTGTCATGTCCACTGATCCCCTAACTATTCTCTGTGGCGAGGGTGCCATTATAGTAGATTTCGGGCAGACCGAGGGTGGAGTTTTCGTTACTGGCGGCCAGCTTGCCCAGGAGTTGGGGCTGGTTACAGGTATGAGGTTTGGGGCATCAGTAAGAAAGAGACTGAAGTCGAGGGGAAAAACGAGAGTCCTAATTCTGGGCGTCGATGGCTTCATTGGAAATGCTCTGAGCGAGAGACTTCTGTCTAGCGATAAATTTGAAGTTCACGGTATGGACCTGCACTCCAAGTGCATTGGACGTTTGCTCGGGCAACCTAATTTTCACTTCAGCGAGGGGGATATTTCTATTCATAGGGAGTGGATTGAGTATCACATCAGGAAGTGCGACATTGTAATACCTCTCGTGGCTATTGCTACACCAATAGAATATACTCGCAATCCTCTGCGGGTATTCGAACTGGACTTTGAGGAAAATCTGAGGGTTGTCCGTTACTGCGTCAAGTACAACAAAAGACTGATTTTTCCATCCACTTCTGAAGTATATGGAATGTGTGCTGATGCGGCGTTTGATGAGGAAAAGTCTTTGCTCATCCTGGGCCCTATCAATAAACAACGCTGGATCTACTCGTGTTGTAAGCAACTCCTGGATCGAGTCATTTGGGCCTATGGCAAACAACGAGGCCTGCAGTTTACTCTTTTTAGGCCCTTTAACTGGATCGGCCCAAGACTGGACAGCCTGGAATCGGCGCGGATAGGCAGCTCCAGAGTAATCACACAGCTAATCTTGAATCTGGTTGAGGGAACTCCTATTCAACTTGTGGATGGCGGTAATCAGAAACGTTGCTTCACTTATGTCTCTGATGGGGTGGAATGCCTATATAGGATAATCGAAAACGAGGGTGGAGTTTGCGATGGAAAAATAATCAATATTGGAAATCCACGCAATGAGGCAAGCATTCGAGAATTGGCCAATATGCTTGCCCAGAAATTTGAGAAGCATCCGCTGAGGGGTAATTTTCCACCTTTTGCAGGAATAAGGGATGTTGAAAGCAAGTCATTTTATGGGGAAGGTTATCAAGATATTGGACACAGGCGCCCAAGTATCCGCATAGCCCAGCGCCTACTCAGTTGGAATCCAGAGACACCCTTGGATGAGGCAGTTGAAAAGACGCTGGATTTCTTTCTTAATGAGGCAATAAATGCCGGGGAGTGTATGGTATGAACCCAGCAATGGTAGGCTATTGGATAACCACATCGAGGATATATGTCTGAAGAACACTGCGCAGATGAAATTAGGTCTTAAAATAGATGTTGACACCTATAGAGGGACAAAAATAGGCGTTCCCAAGCTGCTAGAAACCCTGGCAGAGTTCGACATAAAGGCATCATTCTTTTTCTCAGTTGGTCCTGATAACATGGGCCGTAACCTATGGCGTTTGGTAAGACCTTCATTTGTGGTTAAAATGCTTCGCTCCAGGGCTCCTGCGCTTTACGGATGGGATATACTTGTACGCGGGACCTTTTGGAAGGGGCCAGTTATTGGAAAGAGACTCCCATGGGTAATTAAGGAGGCTTTTAAACAGGGCCATGAGATAGGCCTGCACGCGTGGGATCATTACAGGTGGCAGAATCATTTGGATAAATTGGACACTAAGGACATTTTCAAGTCACTTCAGAAAGGGGTTGAACTGCTCGAACAAGTCATTGGCGCATCAGTAGGCTGCTCCGCTGCCCCCGCATGGAGATGTACTGACACTGTGCTTATTCAAAAGGAGAAATTTTCTTTTGCCTACAACAGTGACTGCCGTGGCCATAGGATATTCTATCCCGTGGTTGGGGGCAGGCCGATTGGACAGCCTCAGATCCCCACTACAATACCCACATATGATGAGGTCATTGGCCGAGATGGTATAAGTGATACTAATTACAATGGCTATATCATGTCGTTCATAAGGCCTGGGCAGTTAAATGTCCTCACGGTTCATGCTGAAGTGGAGGGAATTTCCCGTAACAGCATGTTCAGAAAGTTTCTGAGAGATTTTCTCACCTGCGGTGGTAAAGTAAGCCCCTTGGGGAGTCTTTTAACAAGTGGTATGCAACTGGAAAGTTTCAGGATTGTGAGGCAGTTGATACCTGGTAGAGAAGGATGGGTTTCTTATCAAGGTATTTAGCCCAATGAATGTTCTGTGGAAAAAAATATGCCACTGCCAGCAAGACATGGAACACGAGATAGGCATTGTGCAGTGGGAGGAAATCCTGGAGGCTGCTTCTGCGCACCCTGAGAAGGTCATCAAAGCCCTGGGCATGAAAAGAACAGTAAAGACACGGATTGACCCATGGGGATATGTTTGTCTTAGGGAATATAAATGGGACTTGAAGAGGAGAGTGGAGACCCTGGTACGAAAGTCAAGGGGGGAAAGGATTTGGGAATATACCCCTGTATTACTTGCAAAAGGGATTCTGGTGCAGAAACCACTCGTGTTTTTTGAAAAGCGGTATGCGGGAGTGCTGGTGAGGACATGGCTGGCCACCCCCTGGCTAGAAAGAAAGACAGACCTTGGAACTCTTGCAATGGACGGGAAATTTAGAACCACACCGGAGTTTCAGCTTTTGCTTAACAAGGCTGCTAAGATGGTGGCCAGACTCCATGACGCAAATTTTCTCCATGGGGACTTGAAGTGGTCAAACTTTCTTTGCATCGAAGATCGGTCCAGCATCCTTTTGAGTGATCTCGACGGACTGAGGAGATCAGGTTCTAAGGGAGCAAAAGCCAGTGATTTTGCCAGATTCATTTTGTCTGTCTTCCAGTATGACCTTGGAGATGCCCTTGCTCAGTCCCTTATCAGTATTTATGTGTCTGCAAGGCAAAGGCCAGAACGCAATTTGAAAAAGGCCATAGAAAACCGTGTCTCGAGCAGAAGAGCCCGCTATCTAAATAAGCCCCTTTTGCCAAGGCAGTAAAAATATAGGCAGTGGTAAGCCCTTATAGTCAAATTGATGGGGCCTCAGATATTTAAATAGATTATCAGCTTGCCTGAAAACAGTTCAAGAAACTCGCGGCCATCAAAGGCAAGTGCGGATGACGCTGGCAGGAAGCAGAGACTCAGTTGACAAGTCCCTCGATGTTCTAAGGGAAAAGAACTCTCAAGGTAGTGAGTCATAAGCCTTGCTTTGTCGTTCAGGTGGTCCCGATGGCCATCAGCCAAACCGCTACGTGCCAGGTTGAAAAGATCGGTTGCTTTTTGCCTCACAATGGAAATTTGCCTGGAGTTAAAGGCTTGCCACGGTATACTAGCGGCAGAGACGAATTCAACGCTCGCTACCGCCAGCGAGCTAGCTGAGCAGAGGTCTACATTTGCCGCTTCCTCAAACTGTTCGGTCAGGAACTGGAAAATTTCATGATTAATGGTCACAACTACTTCAGCTTTCTTTAGAGCAACGGGGAACAAGTCTGTCCAGCCCCGTATCACTTCGGCTAGGGTAGAGATATCAACAGGCAGTGTCAGATCTTCCACCCCGGAAGAGGTCCCAGCAGATTCTCCGATATCTTTCTGTCCAAGTGCCTCTGCCAACGACGATGCGGATGTTTCCAATGACTCCAGAGCACCTTCGGCTCCCCTCCTGCCCTCTTCGGTTTGTTGGTATAAGTGAAGCAGTATTTGAGGGTAAAGTCCTTTTACCGCTTCGTTCCCAGGGTGGTCGTTGCCCATCTTTTTAATGGCTTCGCTGATTTCCCATCGGGTCTCTTTATCGCTTGCCACAGCCGCTGCTTTTAAAAAGGAAGACAGGGCACCCTCCCTGTACCAGGTTACCAGATTGCTAAAGTCTCTTAATAGCGCCTTCAGTTCAGCATCAAGCTGTAGACGTTCGGGTGGATGATGAAGCTTTAGGGTTCCGATTTTAAGTGCTTCATGCATCGCTGTGGTCGGTTCCATTGCCCAAGGAACGCCCATATGGACTATATCAAAAAGGGCGCATATATTCTTGAGGTATTTGTCCTCAATGCGCCCGTCCGGAAACACTGCGGCTGATGCCATTAGTCTTCCTGAAGCTCAGGTATGTTGGCATAATAATCAAGCGCCTCTGGGTTACGCAAGGCATCCCTATTCACCACAGGTCTGTTGTGGATCACATTTTTCACAGCCAGCTCCACCTTTTTCATATTAAGGGTATAAGGAATATCGGGCACAGCGATAATCTTCGCCGGAACATGCCTTGGGGAAGCATTGGTTCGAATGACATCTCGTATCTTTTTCTTGAGTTCATCAGTTAATTCGTACCCAGGGGCCATCTTGACAAAGAGAACGACTCTTACGTCATTTTTCCAATCCTGGCCCACGACAATGCTGTCTTCAATTTCCTCAAGCTGTTCCACTTGGCGGTATATCTCGGCCGTGCCGATTCGTACTCCCCCAGGATTAAGGGTGGCGTCGGAGCGACCGTATATAATCACCCCGCCCCTATCATTTATGAGAATGTAGTCGCCGTGGCGCCATACACCAGGGTATACATCGAAATATGCAGCGTGATACTTCTTGCCATCAGGGTCATTCCAGAAATAGATTGGCATGGATGGGAACGCAGCCGTGCAAACCAATTCCCCTTGCTTGTTTATCACGGGTTTGCCGTTTTCATCGAAGGCTTCAACTTTCATGGCAAGTCCGCGACATTGGAGCTCACCGGCGTATACGGGTTTGAGGGGGCAACCAAGGGCAAAACAGCCATTGAGGTCTGTTCCGCCAGAAATTGACGATAGCTGAAGATCCTCTTTAACCTCACGATAAACATACTCGAATCCTTCCACTGAAAGGGGGGAACCTGTTGAGAGGACCGTTCTGAGGGGGCCAAGGTCATAAGTCTCGCGCGGCTTGACCCCAGCATTCATAAGGGCGCTTATGTAACCGGCGCTGGTGCCAAAGATTGTTATTTTTTCGTCCTGCGCCATCTTCCATAAGGCCCCTGGATCGGGGTAAAAAGGGTTTCCGTCAAAGAGGACAAGGGTGGCGCCCAGGGACAGTGAACTGGTGAGCCAGTTCCACATCATCCATCCGCATGTAGTAAAATAAAAGATCGTATCATCTCTCTTGAGATCAGTGTGAAGCATCAGTTCCTTCATGTGGTGCACTAGGATTCCACCTGCACTTTGGACCATGCATTTAGGCAGCCCCGTTGTCCCCGATGAGTACATTATATAAAGGGGGTGCTCAAAGGGCAGTTGCTCAAACCTTACCTCTAAGCCTGACTGAGACGATTTGAATTCTTCATAATGAACCGCATTGGGCACATTAGAAATCTCTGGCACATCCACAGTATAAGGCACTACCACCACCTTTTCAGTAGAGGGAAGTCGTTTAAGTACATCTGAAATTCTGCCAAGGGAATCAAATTGTTTCCCTTTGAACGAATATCCATTTGCAGTGAAAAGCACCTTTGGCTGAATCTGCCCGAACCGATCAAGGACGCCCTTAATGCCAAAGTCCGGCGAGCAAGAGGACCAGATGGCTCCTATGCTGGTGGCAGCTAACATGGCTACAATGGTTTCGGGCATATTGGGCATAAAACCCACGACCCTGTCGCCCTGCGTTACTCCCAGATCCCGCAATGACTTTGCGACTCGAGCGACCTCGTCATATAATTGGTTGTATGTCATTTTGCGGGGTTTTTCCATTGCCTCACCCTTAAAGATAAGGGCTATCCGGTCATCCCGGTATCGCAGGAGATTCTCTGCAAAATTCAGCTCTGCACCGGAGAACCATTTCGCCCCTGGCATCTTTTTGGGATCGTCTACCACTTCCTCATAAGGCTGGCTGTGGATGATATCGGCAAACTCCCAAAAGGAGGCCCAAAAATCCGCGATATTGTCAATGGACCATTGGTAAAGCTCCTCATATTCGGTAAACTGTTTGGAATATCTATCATTGATATAGGTGAGAAATTTGTACATATTGGAGCTCTTCATTCTTTCCTCAGAAGGCTGCCATAACATTTTTGCCATCTTTTCTCCCCCTTTCACTGTGCTAAATGGTTGTAGATAGTGCTCTGCCAGGTAGGCGTGTGCAAAATTCTATCAAGCACGTGTATATCATCATTTACGAGCGCTTGTAAAGATCTTCCATTGGAACCTGGATGCATCGCCTAATTACGGGTTTTCAGATCATGTTGAAGGTTAGCCTGCTGTGGTTTTGTCTTGACTATGATCTGTAATTGTTCTACAAGCAATCGTTTAATTTAGCGGAATTTTTGAATAGTTTACACTTTTGCCTCACTTCGCCCTGTGTGGCTGAACACGCGGCAGGCTTGAGTGAATGGCGATCATATAAGGGGAACCAAGGCTATATCTGCGGCGCTGCGGGGATAATTGATACATAAGTTGAGCGATATTGATGGAAGTACTGTAATGGAAAAAAGATCCCGTCTCATAGAGGAAAGGCTTCAAAAGCTCCAAAAGTTGAGGGAAATGGGTGTGAACCCTTACCCTACCGCTACCAGCTTTCGTCCTGGTACTAGTATTGGTGAGATATGGGCCACATATGGTAAGTGGGAAGGAGAGAAACTTGAGTGTGAAAACCTCAGTGTAGTGGTTGCGGGCCGCATTATGGCGTTGAGGGACTTTGGAAAGGCCTCATTTCTTCACATAAAGGACGGAACCGGCAAGATCCAGGTGTATGTGAGAAAGGACAAAGTGGGCGACAGGGCCTTTGAGATATTTAAGCTCATGGATATAGGAGATTACTTGGGAGTGGAAGGGGCCCTTTTCAGAACGCGTACCGGAGAGTTGACGGTGCTGGCCAGTAAGGTTGAGTTACTGTGCAAGTCCCTGAGACCCTTGCCCGAGAAATGGCATGGCCTGACGGATGTTGAGACCAGGTATCGTCAGCGGTACTTGGATCTTATAGTAAATGACCATGTGAGGGAAATCTTCATATTGAGAAGCAAAATAATTCAGGCGATCAGGGAGTTTTTCATCAAAAAGGGGTTTCTTGAGGTCGAGACTCCCATGATGCAGCCCATACCTGGAGGCGCAACTGCAAGGCCTTTTAAGACTTACCACAATGCGCTCGCAATGGAGCTTTATCTCAGGGTTGCCCCTGAGTTGTACCTGAAGCGATTGGTGGTGGGAGGATTTGAGAGGGTATTTGAGGTAAATCGAAACTTCAGGAATGAGGGGGTTTCCACCAAACATAACCCTGAATTCACGATGTTGGAGTTCTATATGGCGTACGCGACATATGAGGACCTCATGGACCTGACTGAAGAACTCTTTCATGGTGTGGCTCTAAGGCTTTTTGGAGAATCAAGTATCGAGTACCAGGGCAGTACTATTGACCTGAGGCCCCCTTGGAAAAGGATAAAACTTTATCAGGCTCTGAAGGAAATAGGCGGCATTGGGGGTGAAGCCTTTTCGAAAAGGGAAATTGCGGTTAAGATTGCCGAATCACTGGGAATAAATATCATGGCTCGTGAAACCCACGGCAAGGTGTTGACGAAATTATTTGATCATTTGGTTGAACCCAAGTTGACACAGCCCACGTTCGTAGTGGGGTATCCTGCCGATGTTTCCCCGCTTTCCAGGCGTAATGATGAAGATCCAACCCTTACGGACAGGTTTGAGCTGTTTATAGGGGGAAGGGAGATTGCGAATGCCTTCAACGAACTCAATGACCCAATAGACCAGAGGGAAAGATTTAAGGCACAGGTAGCTTTGAGGGAAGCAGGGGACGAAGAGGCCCAGTTCATGGATGAAGACTTTCTTACAGCGCTTGAGTATGGGATGCCACCCACAGCCGGAGAAGGTATAGGTATAGATAGGGTTGTCATGCTTTTCACAAACTCCCCTTCTATAAGGGATGTAATTCTTTTCCCTCATATGAGATCAAGGCAGGGCTAACTCATCAATGTTTTTTGAACTTTTCCTAGGTCTCAGATACCTGAAAGCCAAAAGAAAGCAAGCCTTTATCTCGGTGATAACTGTTATCTCCGTCCTCGGTGTTATGATGGGTGTTATGTCGCTCATCGTAGTGCTATCTGTCATGAACGGATACAGGGCGGATTTGGTATCCAAGATACTGGGGGTGAATTCCCACATCATGGTGATGAGCTATGGGGGGCCGTTCAGCAACTACAAAGAGATCAAAGAGAAAATAAAAAAGATCAATGGGGTAGAGGGCTGTGCGCCGTTCATCTATGCGCAAGTGATGATAAATCACTTTGGCAACTCGTCGGGAGCCATCCTCAGGGGTGTTGATCCACAAGACCGCTCCACGAGGAAATTTCTTGGTCCAATGATAAAGGCGGGTACGCTGGGATCATTAGGAGAAGATATTAATCCTCCCCCTATAATTATAGGCAGGGAACTGGCAAAACAAATCGCTGCCCACGTTGGTGATACCATTACTGTTATCTCGCCAGAAGGCAAGCTGACCCCCTTGGGCAGGGTGCCTAATTCAAAGAAATTTACTGTTGTTGGCCTCTTTGACTCCGGCATGTATGAATACGATGTGTCCATGATTTATCTCTCTTTGAGCCGTGCGCAGAGATTCCTCGGGATGGGGGATAAGGTTACCGGCCTTGAGGTGAATGTAACAAACGTGTATAGGGCGGATATACTGGCGAGAAAGATTCAAAAGGCCCTGGGGTATCCTTACTGGACTAAGGACTGGAAGGCCATGAACAGAAACCTGTTTTCTGCGCTCAAGCTGGAAAAGATTACGATGTTCGTCATACTAACGATGATAGTGCTTGTCGGGGCCCTTAATATAATAAGCACTCTGATCATGTTGGTTATGGAAAAGACAAAAGAGGTGGCCATACTCCGCGCTATGGGTGCGTCAGCTAGGAGCATCATGGCGATCTTCGTGTTTCAGGGTGTCTTTGTAGGTGTGTTAGGCACTGTAATAGGCTTGTTCTCTGGCTTGGGGCTGTGTGAGTTGCTGGCTAAATATAAGTTTATTAAGCTTCCCTCGGACGTGTATTACATTTCCACATTGCCAGTTAAGGTCCAATGGGGAGACGTGGTGGTGGTCGCGCTTGCAGCGCTTGCCATTTCTTTCCTGGCGACCCTTTACCCCTCGTGGCACGCGTCTAAGGTGAATCCAGTGGAAGCCCTGCGCTATGAATAGATTAACTGCTGGGGATAGGGCCAGTAAGAGCCAATACTTGATATCCGTGGAAGACGTGCACATGAGCTTTACGCATCACGGCAACGTGATACATGTGCTGAGGGGCATTTCATTCGCTATCGAGCCAGGAGAAAGTGTGGCCATCGTGGGTGCATCCGGGGTTGGAAAGTCTACACTTCTTAATATCATGGGCAGCCTTGAGCCCCCGACGGAGGGAAAAATATGGTTCCTGGGTGCTGACCTTTATTCCATGAGTGAAGATGCCCTGTGCAGGGTGCGCAACAGGGAAATTGGCTTTGTATTCCAGTTTCATCATTTGTTACCTGAATTAACCGCACTGGAAAATGTTATGATGCCTGCCCTGATAGCGAGAATCAACAGAGACGTGGCCCGTCAGAGAGCGCGGGATGTCCTGGAAAAAGTAGGGCTCGGTGACAGGCTTGCCCACAAATCCGGAGAGATGTCTGGCGGGGAGCAACAAAGAGTGGCTATAGCGCGGGCCCTGGTGATGAAGCCCAAACTTATTCTTGCTGATGAGCCAACGGGTAACCTTGATTGGTTTACGGGTAAGGAGGTGGCTGAAGTCCTTCTCAATCTGAATGAGGAAGAAAAGATAACCATGGTGGTGGCGACGCACAATCAAAGTCTTGCGCAAAGAATGCGGCGGAAAATGGAGATTGTGGGTGGGAGAATCAAGTAATATGTTCTTAACAGATACCAATGTACGAATGGGTGAATTGTGTAAGCCCTTGATTGGCAGAATGCAAATTTTTCTGGTCGGGTTGTTGTTTCTAGGTGTGTCTTGTGGCCCCGCTGTGGCAGCAGGGAAAGGAAAGATAGCCGTGTTACCCTTCAAGGTCGAAGGCGTCAGAGGCATTCAGGGCATGTCCTCTTCGTTGCAAGAAAAGCTGGCCCAGAATCTTACGCAGCTAGGGCTCAGCGTAGCGGACACTCTTCTCACAAGCAAGTTAACAGCCGAGGTTCCGCAGGCTGTACGATTGAGGAGGCTGGCCCAGGAATTGAAAGTTCGATGGGTAATTCGAGGTGTTGCCACGAAAATTGGTAAGGCAGTTAGTTTGGATGTTGCGGTGATTGACACAACGGGAAGAAAAGGCCTCTCTTATAGCTATGTTGTGGCTCGGGGTATGTCAAAGTTAGACGAAGCCATAAAGAGACTAGCCAAGGAAATCAGAAACAGGGTAGGCGGATATATCCAGGTATACGATGTCAAAGTAGAGGGGAACAAGAGGATAGAATCTGATGCCATATTGGCGGTGGTTAGCACGAAAAAAGGGGACGCACTTGATTATGACCAGTTAGACAAGGATCTTCGCGCCGTTTATAAGATGGGCTTCTTTAAAGATGTGAAGGTAGAGACCAGGAATGCACCGGTGGGAAAGACAGTGGTTTTCCACGTAGTGGAGAAGCCATCAATAGGTCGGATCGTGTTCAAAGGCAATAAACATGTAAGCAAGGACGATCTCAAGAAGGAAATCGGGATCAGCCTTTACTCGATCTATAATCCCTATGAAGTCAAGCAGAGCGTTAACAGACTGGTCGAATACTATAGAAAAAAGGGATACTACGCAGTGGAAGTGAGGCCGAGCGTGACACCCATGCCCAACAACGAGGTCATGATTAAATACAAGATAAGGGAAAATGAGAAGGTTTACATAAAGAAAATAACGTTCAATGGCAACAAGAGATTCAGTGACAAGAAACTTAAACAACTAATGACAACCAAGGAAAAAGGATGGTTTTCGTGGTTCAGCAAGTCAGGCGTGCTGGACAAGAAGAAGTTGGAATTTGATGTTCAGAGAATAAATGCCTTTTATCATAACCACGGCTTCGTGAAGGCGAGGGTAGGGGAACCCCACATAGAGTATAAGAAGGGAAAAGGCCTTTACATTACCATTGATGTGTACGAGGGACCTCAATACAAAGTAGGGAAGGTTTCAATCAAGGGAGAGTTGCTCAAAGGGAAGCCCGAACTCCTTAAGAAGATAAAAATAAACAAGGAGAAGTTTTTCGACCGGGAAACTCTCAGGACTGACATATTAAAACTGAAGGATATATACAGGGATGCAGGCTATGCCTATGTCGATGTAGAGCCTAGGATTAAAGAAAATGATAAAACGCGTACGGTTGACGTTACTTACGTGGTAACCAAGGGACCGAAAGTAGTCTTCGAACGTATAAATATCTCTGGCAACACCGTGACGAGAGACAAGGTTATTCGGAGAGAACTGAGGATTGCAGAAGGTGATTATTACAGTGGGAGCGCATTGCGGAGAAGCATGTGGAATTTGAACAGATTGGGATACTTTTCCAATGTAGATATACAGACCAGGAAAGGTAGCCGTAAAGATACTATGGATCTGGATATCACCGTGAAAGAGAAACCTACCGGAACATTTAGCTTTGGGGTGGGATATAGTTCGGTGGACAGACTGATGATAATGGCTCAGATCGCTGAATCGAATTTCATGGGGAAAGGTCAAAAACTCAGTGTGAGCGCCAATCTGGGTGCAGTGTCAAACCAATTTGATATAAAGTTCCAAGAGCCATGGCTTTTTGATAGGCCTATCTCCGGTAGTATTGATATTTATAAATGGAAAAGGGAATACGACGAATACACAAAGGACAGTGTGGGCGGGGAGCTTGGGGTAGGTTTTCCACTGGCAAGAATCGACGATTTCACGCGGGGCTATATCACTTACGATCTGGACGTGGCCAAGATTACCGATGTGGCGGATTCTGCAGCAATTGAGATTAGGGACATGGAGGGCAGGAATACCACGAGCAGCCTGACATTTGAAATCAGGCGAGACACGAGGGACCGTTTCTGGAATACTACCAGAGGCTCGGTGAACAGCCTTTCCTTTGAATATGCAGGGGGTATCCTGGGAGGTGATGTAGCCTTTAACAAGTATTGGGCGAGATCAGCATGGTATTTTCCTCTGTGGTGGCACACGGTGTTCATGGCCCAGGGTAGATGGGGCTATGTCACAAAGAGATCAGGAGGTAAGCTCCCTGTCTTTCAGAAGTTCAGGATCGGAGGGCTCAATACTGTGAGAGGGTTTGACTATGCAACTATCTCTCCGAGGGACCCTGTAACAGGGGATAGGATCGGTGGGGAAAAGATGATGATTTACAATTTGGAATATCGTTTTCCTCTGATTAAAGATGCGGGGATTATTGGATTGGTTTTTATGGATATGGGGAACGTTTATACTAAAGAGGAGAGTTACAGCTTCGGCGACTTAAAAAAATCGGTGGGCACAGGCATCCGTTGGTATTCGCCCATTGGGCCTCTTAGGCTGGAATATGGGAAGGTTTTGAGCCCCAAAGAAGATGAGCCTTCCGGAAATTGGGAATTCTCTATTGGAGGAATCTTTTGACACACTTTTAGATTTAGCAGTAAGGCCATCTATGGATGGAAACTAGGCAGAATTGATCATAGGGAGGGAGTTTTATGAAAAAAGGTATTTTAGTAATTATGATGCTTGGATTGTTCAGTGCAGGAGCAGCGCACGGAGCGCAGCAAGCATGCAAGATCGGGTTAATTGATATGCAAAAGTTTCAGCAGGAATCCACTGCCTTTCAGAAAATTCGGCTGCGACTGGAGAAAAAGTTCGCAAAACTTAAGAACAAGCTAGATACTCAAAAGAAGGAGATTACTAAGCTGGAGGACGAGTTAAAAAAACAAAGCCTGATGCTGAGCCTGGATGCCAAGGAAGATAAGCAGAGGGACCTTGAAAAAAAGAAGAGATATTATAAGTATCTCTATAATGAATTGAGCCAGGAAATGAGAGATGCAGAACAGGATGCGAAGCGGGCCGTCGCTAAAGATGTAGAGAAGATTGTCGGCCAAATTGGTGAAAAAGAAGGCTATACCATTATCCTGGAAAAAGGGACTATCGGGCTGATTTATTATAAGGATAGCATAGACATAACAGATCAAGTCGTAGCAGCCTATGATAAAATGAAAGCAGGCAGTAAATAGCTTGCGCAAGAGGTTCTACCATGTCTCTTAGTCTTGGCAAGATCGCTGAACTGGTGGGAGGCAGGCTGTACGGAGACCCGGAAATAGAGATCATAGGCCTCAATTCCCTTGAGCATGCCACTGAATCTGATATTTCATTCTATTTTTCCTCACGTTACAAGAATCTTTTAACCAGAACGAGGGCAGGAGCCATTCTGGTAAAGGAAAAGACACCTGAGTTCAGTGGGCCCCAGATTATTGTGGAGGACCCGGAGAAGTCCTATGTCAGACTTGCAGCTTTCTTTGTCCCACCTGTCCCCAAGTATCCAGGAGTAAGTAACGATGCAGTGGTTCATGATAGTGCTGTGTTGGGTAAATCTGTATCGATTTATCCCCTTGTGTATGTGGGCGAGAGGGCCAGGATCGGCGATGATACAGTATTGTTCCCAGGGGTGTACGTGGGCAACGACGTAACAATAGGGCAAAGGGCAGTCATCTATCCGAACGTGACGATATTAGAAAGAACTGCAATTGGCTCTGATGTTATTATACACTCCGGCACGGTAATTGGAAGTGATGGGTTTGGGTTTGTACAAGAGGAGGCAGCCTCAATCAAAATTCCTCAATTAGGTAATGTTAGAATAGAGGATGAGGTGGAGATCGGGGCTAATTGCTGCATAGACAGGGCTGCATTTGGAAGTACGTTGATCAAAAGAGGGGTAAAAACAGACAATTTGGTACAGATAGCACATAATGTGGTTATAGGGGAGAACACCATAATAGTGGCGCAAGCGGGAATCTCCGGTAGTGTCACGGTGGGCAAACACGTAGTAATAGGTGGCCAGGTAGGTATAGCTGATCATATTGAGATAGGTGATAGAGTGATGATTGCGTCTCAGTCAGGAGTAGCTAAATCCGTACCTCAGGGCGAGATCATCTCAGGTACACCTGCGCTTAGGCACAGGCGATGGTTAAGAAGTATGGGAATAGTAGGGAAGTTGCCTGAGTTGAGTGAGAAGATAAGGCAGTTTGAAAAGAGGCTGGCCTCGTTGGAAAAACGCCTTGATAAAGGAGATTAGTTCCATGGAGCTACCCATAAGTTACAGGGATATCACTAAGATATTGCCTCACAGGTATCCTTTTTTATTGGTTGACAGAATAATTGCACTGGAAAAAGAAAAAAGAGTGGTTGGCATAAAAAATGTCACGGCAAACGAACCCTTTTTTCAGGGACATTTCCCTGGCAATCCCATAATGCCTGGGGTACTGATTATTGAGGCAATGGCTCAGGTGGGGGGAGTACTGGCAAGGCTTTCCGTGCCTGGCGCACTAGAGAAGCAGGAGAGTAATGTCTATTTTATGGCAATGGATAAGGTGAAATTTCGGCGACCGGTGCTCCCTGGAGATCAGATCAGATTTGAGCTTGAGGCACTGCGAACTGGCTCCAGGGTCTGGAAAATGGCTGGAAAGGCATTTGTGGGAGACGACCTGGTTGCGGAAGCCGAACTCACGGCTTCTATAGGGTAAGAAATACTGCATTGTAGTAGAGAGAACAACCAATAACCTATGCCTGTTCAAGAGCCGATCTTTGGTGCCGGCAGGCGTTTCCTTGCTCTGAAATCTCAATAGAGTAACCTAGATCTAAAATGAGAGCCATTAATACCCTAACTGTTTGGAATAACGATCTTGAATCAAGAAAATGCATTTATTTTGGAAACCTTGGAAACCACGGCTGATAACCATTAACTGATAACGAATAACTAACGATCAAGGGATAATTCATATGGAGATTCATCCTTCAGCGGTAGTGAGCCCCAAGGCGGAGTTGGCAGAAGGGGTAAAGATAGGCCCCTATAGTTCCATAGGGTCCAACGTAAAGATAGGTCGCGATACGGTAATCGGTGCCCATGTAGTTATTGAGGGACACACCGAAATAGGGGAGCGAAACAAGATATATCCTTTTTCTTCAATCGGGACGCCCCCCCAGGACATAGGCTATAAGGGTGAGGACACGCGTCTTATTATTGGCAATGATAACATCATAAGAGAATATGTGACAATAAACAGGGCTACCACTAAGGAGGAGTGGAAGACTGTTATTGGCAATGAAAATTACATAATGGCTTATGCCCATATAGCCCATGATTGTATTCTTGGCAATAGGGTGATCATGGCAAATGTGGCCACATTGGGAGGGCATATTACGATAGGGGATAATGCTGTGGTTGGTGGCTTGGTAGCAGTTCACCAGTTTGTGAGAATAGGTACCTATGCCTTTGTGGGGGGGAAGTCTGGAGTGGACAGGGATGTTCCTCCTTTTATGATTACGGCAGGCCCCCGAGCCCGGCTCTATGGTGTCAACAGGAAAGGCCTGGCCCGAATGGGATTTCCGAGGGAGGCCATAGATGGTCTGAAACGGGCATATAGGATAATATGGCGAGAGAACCGGCGCTTTAGCGAAGGGATTGCACAGGTTAGAAGGGAGCTTGAACCTTCCCCAGAACTAGAAATATTGCTGAATTTCTTCAATGGCTCAAAGCGAGGGATATTGCGCTAGGCAGTACTGGATGGTCCTGTTGGAGTCTAAAATTGCAAACACAGGAAAAGGTTTTGGGGCTTATTGCAGGAGGAGGCCAATTCCCTTTGCTGGTGGCAAGGGGTGCTAAGAAAATGGGCTATCGCGTTGTTGTGGTGGCCCACTATGGCGAGACGAGCGCGTCGCTAGAAAGAGTAGCGGATGAGATAAAGTGGGTCAAGCTTGGACAGTTCGGTAGGCTACTCCAAACTCTTAAGAAAGCAAAGGTCCGAGAGGTGGTCATGGCTGGATCCATTACCAAGAAAAAAATGTTCCAGAACGTCTTGCCGGATCTCAAGGGCCTTGCCATGCTGAGCAAACTTGCAATTTTTCACGATGACGATATATTGAGGCTGGTTTCCCAGGAATTGGAGAAAGAAGGTATACAAGTAATCAGTTCAACCCACTGCGTGCCCGACTTGCTGGCTCCCGCAGGCTGCCTTTCTCGGCGAAAACCCACGAATGAGGAAATGAGAGACATGAAGGTGGGGTGGAGCGTTGCAAAGGAGATAGGCAGGCTGGATATTGGTCAATGTGTGGTGGTAAGACGTAAGACAGTAGTTGCGGTGGAGACGATTGAAGGGACAGATGAGACGATCCTGAGGGGAGGCAAGTTGGCGAGACAGAAAGCTGTAGTGGTTAAGGTGAGCAAACCCAGCCAAGACATGCGCTTCGATGTGCCTGCTGTAGGGCCACAAACTATCATCACGATGGCAAAGGTGAGGGCAAGCGCTTTGGCAATAGAGGCCGGGAAGACATTGATATTTGACAGGGAAAAGATGCTTCAATGTGCCAACGATAGTTCAATCGCCGTTTATTCCGCGACAGAGGAGGAAATGGTCCATTGAAACGGCTCAAGGTGGCAGTGATAGGCGTCGGGCACGTGGGAGAATACCATGTGCAAAAGTATGCGACACTGCCCGAGGCGGAGTTAGTGGGAGTGGTGGACATAGACAAGGAAAGGGCAAAGTTTATCGCCAGGCGCTATGACACAAAACCATACTTCACACATCACGAGATCCTGGACAAAGTGGATGCGGTAAGCGTGGCTGTGCCCACAAAGGACCACTTCCCCATCGGAAAAGAGGTGCTTTCGGCGGGAGTTCATCTCCTCGTTGAAAAGCCCATAACCGAAGAAGTTGAGCAGGCGGAAGCACTGATAGAGGAGGCGGCTAAGAGGAATCTTGTTTTGCAGGTGGGCCACACTGAGAGGTTTAACCCGGCTGTGCGAGAGATGCACACGATGGTGTCGCACCCAATATTTGTCGAGTCCCACAGGCTAAATCCTTTCACGCCAAGGGGCACAGATGTGGACGTGGTGCTGGACCTGATGATTCATGACCTGGACATAATTTTGAATTTGGTGGATAGCAACATAAAAGAACTTCATGGGGTGGGTATGTCTGTACTCACAGGCAAGACCGATATTGCGAATGTGCGGATAATCTTTGACAATGGTGCAGTTGCCAATCTCACAGCAAGCCGGGTGTCAAACAAAACCATCAGAAAGTTGAGAATATTTCAATCTGACGCCTATTTCTCTGTTGATTTTAGCACCAAGGAGCTTGGCGTGACACGACTTGATCAGGAAAGCTTAGGGCCCGAGGGATTTCCACAGATTGTCACGAGTAAGATGCAATTCCCTGACAGTGATCCTATGTTATCTCAAATACGCTCGTTCTTAACAACTGTGATTCAAGGTGCACCACCGGAGGTTTCAGGTGAAGATGGGAGACGGGCTCTGTGGGTAGCAAAAAGCATAATCGGCCAGATTGAGCGGGGGTGCAAATATTTTCAGAGCATCTGTTAACTCAGGTCCAGAAACCGTTATTGCAATTGTAGCGGGAGAGGCCTCCGCAGATCTCCATGGTGCCAACTTGGTAAGAGCAATTTCACAGCTCATCCCTGAAGCCCGCTTCATCGGACTGGGGGGGCCTCGGATGGAGGCTCAAGGTGTTGAAACCCTTGTGCCAGCAAGTGACACGGCAGTTGTGGGATTAAGTGAGGTTGCGGCAAAGCTGGCCAACATTGCGAGGGCGTATATACTGCTCAGCCGGATTCTCAAGCAATGCAAACCTTCCCTGCTTATCTTAATTGATTTTCCTGAATTCAACCTGAAAGTGGCAAGCAAAGCTAAGAAGTTTGGGGTCCCAATCATGTACTACATAAGCCCCCAGGTCTGGGCATGGAGGCCCGGCAGAATAAAAAAGATTGCCTCTTTGGTGGATAGGATGGTCTGCATCCTTCCTTTTGAAGAAAAGTTTTACCGAGAAAGAGGGGTAGCGGTGGATTACGTGGGCCATCCTATATTAGATGCAATTCCTTCGCATGTATCTTCCCATGAGATCAGGCAAAGATTTGGCGTTGAAGGCGCCTATCCAGTAATTGGGATTGCCCCCGGAAGCAGGGATCATGAGGTGGATGCCCTTCTCCCGTTGATGATGGCAGCAGCGCAACGGTTGGCAGAGCGATATACCGGGCTCACTTGTCTGCTACCTTTGGCCCCTACCATAGAGGAGGGTAAGATAAAGGCGATGGCTGCTCATACGGCCCTGCGTATCAAAATCTGTAGAGAAAGTATATATGAGGTTTTTTCGTGTTGCGATTGTGCCATGGTGGCATCGGGTACTGCCACCCTTGAGTGTGCAATAATGGAAGTGCCTATGGTTGTGGCCTATAAGGTATCACCACTGTCTTTTTTTCTTGCAAAAAGACTGGTTAAAGTGGACCATATTTGCCTGGTGAATCTCGTTGCTGGAGAGGAAGTGGTACCGGAGTTGATCCAGGATGAAATAACTCCTGGGAGCCTTGAGAAGCACCTTGTTACCTTGCTTGAGGATGAAGCAGAAAGGGAAAGGATGCTTCGGGGCTTGAGAAAAGTAAAAGAACTTCTGGGCGGGGGAGGGGCTTCCAGGCGAGCTGCACAAATAGCCATATCATTAATCAACTCTGCCGGGACCCCGGATAAGTAAATAAGATCCATTATCAGTCCTGGGTTAGAAAATGGCGCGGACAATATTAATAGTGGACGACGAAGAAAGCATTCTTCAGTCTCTGGAGGGGATTTTATCTGACGAAGGCTTTGAGGTAGCCTGTGCCCGCACAGGCCAAGAGGCATTGGAAAAAATAAAGGAGGTGATGCCTGATCTGGTATTACTGGACATCTGGATGCCGGGGATGGACGGTATAGATACCTTGATTAAGATACGAGAGCTGAGCCGCCAGATTCAGGTGGTAATGATGTCGGGCCATGGCACAATTGAGACCGCCGTAAAGGCCACAAAACTGGGAGCATATGATTTTATCGAAAAGCCGCTGTCGTTGGAAAAACTGCTTCTCACCATAAACAACGCCTTAGAATACCATAACCTCGAACAAGAGGTAACTTTATTAAGGGAAAAGGATAAAAGGAAGTATGAGATAACAGGGCGTAGCCGAGCCATAACCGAACTGAAAAGACAAATAATGACTGTAGCTCCCACAGACGCATGGGTATTGATCTCGGGTGAGAATGGTACCGGCAAAGAGCTGGTGGCCCACATGATCCACAGGCTCAGCAAACGAAGCCATAAGCCCATGGTGGAAGTCAATTGCGCTGCCATTCCCGAAGAGCTAATCGAGAGCGAACTGTTTGGCCATGAAAAAGGCGCGTTCACCGGCGCTTCGACTATGCGGAAAGGTAAGTTTGACCTTGCCCATGAGGGGACCATTTTCTTGGATGAGATAGGAGATATGAGCCTCAAGGCACAGTCCAAGACGCTCAGGATTTTGCAGGAACAGAAATTTGAGAGAGTAGGGGGAACTAGAACCATAGAGATTGACGTGAGGGTTATCGCGGCCACCAATAAGAATCTGGAGGCTGAGATTCAGAAGGGAACATTCAGAGAGGATCTCTATTTCAGGCTGAATGTGATACCCCTGAGGGTTCCGCCATTGAGGGAAAGGGTTGAGGATATTCCACAGCTCGTGCAGGAATTTGTTCAGGAGTTCTGCCTTAGCGCAAATGTCGAGCCCAAGATATTTAGCAAGGATTCCCTGGCCCTTTTGATGGCTTACAAATGGCCTGGGAATGTGAGGGAGTTGAAAAATCTTGTGGAGCGTATGATGATAATGAGCTCGGACAGTGTGGTGAAACCTGAGGACATTCCGCCTCCTTATAATGAATCAGCAAAAGATGCGAACGGACTACAGTACACCCTTTTTCGGGATTCACTCAAGGATGCCAAGAAGGAATTTGAAAAAGCGTTTCTGGAAGCAAAGCTAAAACAATACAACTGGAATATATCTCAGACTGCTGAGGCCATCGGAATAGAGAGGAGCAACTTACACAAGAAAATAAAGGCATATGGCCTGGAGGAGGCTAGGAGGGTGGGGCCAGAGTGAATCTGTTAATAGCATCCCACAGTTGGGCTACTCCCATTCCCGTCCGTGCTGAAAAAAGTAAGGGTGTGGGCAAGTTGCTGTTTCCTAGGGCCTTGGACACAGCGATAAGCCTGCTCAGGGCCTTTTGTTTTGAGAGTTTGTCAGCCTTTGTTAATACCACTAATAGGGGAATACCGTGGTGATGTAACCAATTAATGAGATCCATGTCATCAGCACCAGGATCCCTGCGTATGTCCAGAATTAAGACAACCAGCTTGAGGCTACGGCGCTGTAACAAGTAGGTCTCAACCAACTTTTTCCATCCTTTTCTGATAGTTACCGGTACCCGGGCATAGCCATAACCTGGCAGATCCACCAGATACAAATCGTTGGCCACAGAAAAAAAGTTTATAGATCTGGTCTTGCCTGGCTTACAACTCGTTGACGCAAGGTGTCTACGATTGGTTAGCTTATTCAAAAGGGAGGATTTGCCCACATTAGACCTCCCTGCGAACGCAACCTCCGGGCGATCTGGTGGCGGAAACTGCTGGGGTGTGTATGCGCTAGCAACGAAGGTTACGTCCATTTGAGCTTCGTAGGTACAGAGGATGAGCGGTCAACTAACACTGTTGCAAATATCGCTCTAGTCTTTTTATGCCCTCTTTGAGGTTTTCCAGAGAATTGGCATATGAAAATCTTAAATAGCCTTCGCCATTATCGCCGAAATCAATACCCGGTGCCACGCCAACATGTGCCTTTTCCAGTATGTCAAATGCAAGTTCGTATGAGTTTGAGCAGAGGTGTTTGGCATTTGCGAACACATAAAACGCTCCTTTCGGCTCAGTGGCAAGTCCGAATCCAAGTTCTTTCAGCCTGGCAACCAGGAACATCCTGCGCTCATTATATATATCGCGCATTTTCTCAACATCGCTCCTAGCCTGTTGGAGGGCTGAAATCGCCGCCCATTGAGATATGCTGCTCGCAGAGATGAAGAAATTTTGCTGTAATTTTTGCAATGGGCGTATGAACTGGGTAGGAGCAATCACATATCCGAGACGCCAACCCGTCATGGCAAAGAGCTTGGAGAAGCCATTCAATACGAAGGCATTGTCCGTAAATTCCAGGATACAGTGCTCTTTTTCTCCATAAACTAGACCGTGGTAAATTTCGTCCGATATGATAGGGCAGCCCAACTCTGAAATACCCTCCATCCTTTCTCTGGAAAGGAGAGTGCCAGTGGGGTTTGAAGGGGAATTTATGAGAACAGCCTTAACCCTCGGTCCCAGGCGTTTCTTGATTTGCCGGGCATCCAATTGAAAGCCATCGGCCTCATGGACCTTTATAAATATGGGCTCTCCTCCCAGAAAACGTACATAGTTCGGATAGCATGGGTAGTGGGGGTCCGACATAATGATTTGCTCCCCTGGGTCAAGGAGGGAGGCAAATATTAGGAAGAGCGCAGGAGAGGTGCCAGAGGTGATTAAGATCTGGTCAGGATGAATTTTTACGCCGTATTTTGTTCTGTAGTACTGGCAGATGGCCTCTCTAAGTTCCAGCATACCCAAACTGTGAGTATAGTGGGTGTAACCCTTGCGTAATGCCTCAATGCCAGCCTGGCAAATACACTCAGGGGTGGGGAAGTCAGGCTCTCCAATTTCAAGATGAATAATATGGTGGCCCTGTTTTTGGAGCTCCAGAGCCCTTTCCATTACGTCCATTACAATAAAAGAAGGGATATCTACCGCCTTCCCAATTGGTTTACACACAGTGTGTTCGCTATTTTTGCCATGAATGTGCATAGGAAATCTGCCTTCCTTAATCTGTGGGTGCTAGTGGTTTAATCTCAGCTTTTCTAACAATCTCTTGGCCTCATGTCCGTAAGGGCCATCCCTATCTGCCTTTATGGTTTCCAGCAATTCATGGGCTGCCTCCTTCTTAAGGTCCAGTGTCAAGTAAAGCTTTGCTAAATGAAGGTGCGGAACCGGGGCATTTGGCGCAAACTGGATAGCTGCCTTATAAGATTGTACGGCCTTGTCCCATTGTTTTAGTTTTTCGTAAGCTAGTCCCATATTATCGTGGGCGATGCTGTAACCGGGAAACTTCTCAATGGCCTTCTGATAGTAATAAATGGCCTTCTTGTACTGGGCCTTGATATGGTAGATATAACCAATGTTTGTGTAGACGATATATGGGGTAGTGTAAGTGACGTCGTTCGCTGCCTGTTTAAAAAGCCTAAGAGCCCTATCATAATCTCTCTTGATCAGGTACACTGTTCCAAGGTTGTTGAGGACCTCCGGGTATTCTGGCTTCAATTCGAGGGCGCGACGAAAGTGCTTTATTGCCAGGCCCAGTTTCCCTACGTCTCGATAGGCAAGGCCCAGAGAATTCTGGATTTCTGGATCCTTCGGCGCAAGCTTTTCGGCCGCAAGTAATTCTTTGAGGCCTTCCTCGAACCTTCCATCAATTAATAGAGAATTTCCGAGTTTTTCCTTGGCCCGGGCCTTTTTCATGATGAGGGCCTTGTTTTGGGCACAAGCAGCTACAAAGGCCAGCAATAGTACGCAACACCAGACTAAAACCAGATTTCTAGTTCTGCTCATACCTATATCACCTTATTCAGGGCATATTCTA
Source organism: uncultured Desulfobacteraceae bacterium (assembly GCA_964485655.1). Classification (GTDB taxonomy): domain Bacteria; phylum Desulfobacterota; class DSM-4660; order Desulfatiglandales; family Desulfatiglandaceae; genus B111-G9. The sequence goes on along the minus strand of CAZAKC010000007.1, from coordinate 7,383 downwards.
TAATTCCCTGGGCCCCGGCTTGCATCAGCCTGGGTATCAAGTCTCTAACAATACCTGAGTCCACCACAACTTCCACCGACACCCACTTGGAATTGTAAAGTCCTGCGATCGTAGGGGCATTCAGGCTGGGGAGAATGCCTATAACCTCTTCCATCTTTTTTGCAGGTACGTTCATTTTGAGCCCAACCATATTTTCCGCCTTCAACGCTCCCTGCAGGAGTAAATAAATTTGATCAATCTTTGCTTTTTTCCAGGGGTCCTTTACTGCTTGTTTATTGGCAATAAATTGGGTATTTGTTTCCATAAGTTCGTGGATTATCTTGAGTCCGTGGGCCCTTATGGTGCTACCCGTTTCCGTCACCTCTACAATGGCATCTGCCAGGCCCGAAACCACCTTCGCTTCGGTCGCTCCCCAGGAAAATTCCACCTCTACATCAATATTTCTTTGCTTGAAGTAACGCTTTGTAAAGTTGACCAACTCTGTGGCAATTTTTTTACCCTGCAGGTCCTCTATAGTCTTTATGTCAGACTCACCAGGGACGGCAAGTACCCACTTAGCAGGGTTCTGGCTCACCTTCGAGTAAACCAGATCACCCACCACGTATACATCGGATTCGTTTTCTTCTATCCAGTCCCTCCCGGTAAGCCCAGCGTCCAGCGTCCCACGCTCAACATAGCGGGACATCTCCTGAGCCCGGCACAGGCTGCAGTCGATCGTAGGGTCATTGATGTCAGGAAAATAGCTTCTGGAGTTTACGGAGATTTTCCATCCCGATTTTTCGAATAGGTTTATTGTTGCATTTTGAAGACTTCCTTTTGGTATGCCAAGACGAAGTTTTTTCATTTTCCATATACCTTTTTGGGATCAAATATCTTCTCACCGCAAATACTCACGTTACCGTCACCTTCAAGGCGTTTGTGAAAGCAGCTTCTATATCCTGTGTGGCAGGCAGCACCGCCCACCTGTTCGACCTTTAGGAGGATAGCATCATTATCACAGTCAATACGAATTTCCTTGATTTTTTGTATATGGCCTGAGGTGCCCCCTTTATGCCAGAGTTGTTCTCTGGAGCGGCTCCAATAGTGAGCCTCTCCAGTTTCGAGAGTCCTGTTCCAGGCTTCCTCATTCATGTAAGCCAGCATTAATATCTCCCCGGTCTTGTAATCCTGGACGATGGCTGGCACTAGGCCATCACTTTTTTCAAAATCAAGCATCTTGTTTCCTCTAAGGCCCTTTTTAAGATATGCGATGGAATTGCCTTTTGTCAGAGCCACATTTAAAGTTCAATCTTTTTTGTTACAATTAGCTCGCCAAAAGGTCAACTGTTTATAGTGGGGGTGTTTAGTTTTTTAACGATTTGTCATTTTCCAAGGTTTGTGGGCACTTCACTTCCCTGCTGCAAGTAGGTCTGATCTTTTTATTGTGCTCTTCGGGCTAGTAATTCCCTCCAAGGGGATGTTTCCTGGCCAGAGCAATGCCCTCGCCAAGTTGGCCGCAGGCAGCCATAATATCAGGCCCTTTACTTTTCCTAATTATGGCAGTGAGATGATTCTCCAGGAGGATCTCCTGGAAACGCGCGACAACCCGCGGCGGTGAGGGTTCAAAGTCGCTCTTGATGTGTGGGTTGAAAGGGATAAGATTGACCTTAGCCCTTATTCCTTTTAACAAAGTAACCAGGCTTCGAGCGTCCTCCGCTCTGTCATTGATTCCCTTTATTAAAATATATTCAAAAGTAATCATTCGCCTGTTTGGTAAAGGGAATTTCCTGCACGTCTGAAGGAGTGAGGACAGTGGATACCTCCTGTTAATTGGCATAAGGAAACTGCGTATGGCATCATTGGGTGCATTTAATGATATGGCAAGATTGACGCTTATCTCACGACCTAGCCTTCCGATCTGGGGGACAAGGCCGCAGGTTGACAGTGTCACCTTCCTGTGAGAGAAGTTCATTCCATCAGGGCTAATGATATTGCGAAGGGCCTTGAGAACATTGTCGTAATTGGCAAGCGGCTCGCCCATTCCCATCAGGACAATATTGGTCAGTCGAGTCCTGTTGGGCATTTCAGACTTGACTTGAATGACTTGATCTATGATTTCTGCTGCTTTCAGATTCCTCACGAGGCCTCCGCTGCCGGTGAGGCAGAATTTGCATCCCATGCTACACCCCACCTGCGAAGAGATGCAGAGGGTAAAGTGATCGCGTTCAGGGATGAGGACGGATTCAATCTCATGGCCGTCATTTAATCTGAAAATATACTTCCTGGTGCCATCGGAAGACTTTAGAATATTGACTATTTCCAGGTGTTGCAGCTTGACCGTCTTTTGAAGGGCTGATCTAAGCTCTTTTGGAAGGTCTGTCATTTCATGAAAGCTGCGTGCCAGCTTGGAAAATATCCATCGCCTGATTTGCCTGCCCCTGTATGGTGGAACCCCTATGTGGGCTGCCCAGGCCTGTGTCTCGGCGCTGTCCATCCCCTTCAAGGAAATCATTGAGCCATGGGGCTCGGCCCTATGATTGTTCACAGCTTGCAGATTCCCCATTACCTGCCTGCTCGTTGGCGACGTTGCTGAGTGCTGAAGGGTCCTTACACATAGTGCGCAACTTTGCAAGCTCCCACACATAATCGTAGAGGTGGAGTCCTTTGCTTGCAGCTATGATTTCCCCGTCCTCCACTCCTATGCTTGATGCCATGTATTCTTTGAGAAGTTGAATTGCACCTAAATTAGCCGGAAATCCATTCCACAAATCCCAGGAACGAAAATAGACAATAAAATGTAATTTGCCATCACTGATTCTTGTGTCGATCCCCCTCAAACAGGGAGGGTCATTCAGATATATGGTTTGGGGATCACCCACCGTCATATACGCTTGATTAGTCCCGAAGCCGTCCTGCTTGTACATTCGGATGACTTCCGCTATCTGATGCTCAAGATACTGGCCGTAAGTATAGTCCTCACCGGGCTGTTTGGCAGAAGTCATGAGATAGGGAAGGTATTCATCAAGATAACTTGCGGCTACTGGATTTGGAATTCCCAGCGATGGAGGTATGTCAGGGAGCAGAGGCCTCACTCCCGGGTACTTTATATGCACAGTGACGTAATCAAACTCAAGGCGTTTCTGGCCCTTGTAACTACCCCTGTCTATCACATAATCTCTGCCACATTCTAAGATCCTGTAAACGCACTGAAACCATGCATCAGGAAGATCCCGTGCCTCTATGAATTCCAATTTCATTTTGCCTCCCCCCGCGGCATTTGTTATTTTTCCGGTCCAAACAATTGTTGCAGAGCGTTCATTTCTTGTCAATAATGAGCTACCTGAATTTTGATTCGCATTTGAAAGCTCCCGGAGCCTATGAGGAGGATTTTGTAACGGTATTGTCAGGCTTGCTTTAACACCTGTTTACATGTAATAACCTAGTGGTTGGAAAGCCATGTGACTTACTCAAACGTTGTAAAAAATCCAAGATGGAGGTGCAGATTATGGAAATAAAAACCATAGGAGTTGTAGGGGCTGGTCAGATGGGCTCCGGTATTGCTCAGGTAGCGGCTGCCTCGGGGTTTAGCGTTATCATGAATGACGTAGAGGATGAGTTTATTGATAGGGGTTTGGCAGCAATCGAAAAAAGCCTGGGCAGAATGGTTGCCAAGGGAACATTGACCGATGAGGATGTGAAAAGCATCTTGAGCAGAATAGAATCGACTACCTCGCTCGATGATATGGCAAGAGCTGACTTCGTGGTGGAGGCGATTATAGAAAATGAAGCTGTCAAAATGGAGGTGTTTAGAAGGCTGGATGAGGCCTGCAAAGAGGGGGTAGTACTTAGCTCAAACACTTCATCCATTTCCATCACAAAGATTGCCTCTGCCACACACAGACCGGGGAGCGTGATAGGCATGCACTTCATGAATCCGGTACCCGTCATGAAACTGGTTGAAATAATAAGGGGCCTTGCGACCACTGACGAGACATTTGATATTACCGTGTCGCTAGCCGAAAAAATGGGGAAAACTCCCATCCCTGCAAATGATTTTCCAGGCTTTATCAGCAATAGAATTCTCATGCCCATGATAAATGAGGCTGTCTATGCACTTTTTGAGGGCGTGGGAAGCGCCGAAGACATTGATCAAGTTATGAGACTTGGAATGAACCACCCCATGGGTCCTCTTGCACTGGCAGACCTTATTGGGCTTGATACCTGTCTGGCCATTATGGAAGTGTTGCACAGGGGACTGGGCGACGATAAGTACAGGCCTTGCCCCCTTTTGAGAAAATATGTTGACGCCGGATGGCTGGGGAGAAAGAGCGGAAGAGGTTTTTATACATACGGATAATACTGAATTTTCTCCCGGTTACTATGAAGGGGCTGGTGTCTATGTCATTCCGCCTTATTGTATTTGCATTGGTAAGATATTTTTTGTATGCTTTAATTTGTGGTTAACCGGGATGCATTCCGGCTTGGCTAGGATAAGCGGGATGAAAACGTCGGCAAAGGTTAACCCTTTTCGCCAAAATGCATAGGAGATTCCGATATGGCAAAGATTCTCATAGTCGATGACGAAGAGCATATTCGGTATTTATATTCAGAGGAATTGAGTGAGGCAGGTTACGAGGTCATAACGGCAGATAGTGGATATAAACTAATTGAGAGAATAGAAGAAGAGAAGCCGGATCTCGTGGTATTGGACATCAAAATGGTGGACTACAATGGTCTTGACCTTTTACAAGACATAAGGAACAAATTCTATAATCTGCCCGTAGTCCTGTGTACAGCGTACGACACCTTTAAGGAGGACATGAAGTCCATTGCCGCAGACTTTTATGTGATAAAGTCTTTTGATCTTACCGAACTGAAAAACAAGATTGCGATGGCCCTCGAAGCGAGCGCAGAGCATGAGGCGGAAGAAAGTTGACTGAAAATCCCTCCTGCTGTTATTTGTGATAGCTCTCACCCCTTATAATCGTAAATGCCCTGTAAATTTGTTCTACCAGTAAGACTCTCGACCACTCATGGGTCAGGGTCATGGGAGACAAGGACATTCTCTCACTGGCCCCGGTGAGGAGGTCGCGCTCTATACCAAGGGGACCCCCTACCAGGAAAAGCACGCTCCCCCATCGCTCAAGCAGGTGTTTGAGGTGGGATGCGAACTGCTCGGAAGAGCGAGCCTCGCCGTGAGGATGAAGTGCGATGACGTAGTCTTGAGTGCCTATTCTTTTTTTAATCAATGAGGCTTCCTGCTTCAAAATTTTTTCAGTGCCAATTCCCTTTTTATAGCTCATCGGTCTGACTTCTATCCAATCGACCTTTGTGTAGCGAGAAAGCCTCTTGAGGTAGAGTTCCTGACCCTGCTTGAGAAATCCCATCCTGGTGCGGTCAACCACAAGTATCTTAATCTTTCCGGTCTGACTCACTGTTTCCGCTCAAGCCCCAGAAGTTTTGCTATCTCTGTGGCAGTTTGTTTCACGAATATGGTGAAATCCTTTCCGTTCAGGGGCCTTCCGGGGGCAGGTAATCTTTTTGCCCCCCTTGGTTTTACTTCAATGGGCGCATTCTTGAGTTCTCCTTTAGGTGTGATCTCGAAAACTGGATCAAACGAATCTGAGAAATACATGTCTTGGAAGACGGCAAACTTGAGCATGTGCGCTGTGGAGTCCAGTACGCCTATCTCCTCATCGCCTATATATCCCAATTTGACAGCTCGCTTAAATCCTGCCAATGATTCACCACCCTGAGTACAGACTATATGTCCATTCCTGTTGGCGATTAGCATGGAGTCCATTATTTCCTGCTCCCGAACCTGCACCACGAATATCTTCTGCTGGCTCTGGGCTGCGTTGTAAGCATCCACAAGTCGAATAACCCGTGGCATTGAGACGGGGTTGCCGATCATGGCAGCCTGTGCAACACTTGGCTTAACTGTGACAGGTTTGAATGTTCGACGTCGCGCTTCGGGCTCCAGATAGTATCTATAAACAGGGTCGGCGTGCTCTGATTGAACCCCAATGAGCTTGGGGAGGCTGTCAATTATCCCAGCTTTAAAAAACTTGAGGAAACCACTCATAACTGCTGTAATGTTCCCGGCATTTCCAATGGGAACTACGACTACTTTATCTCCGAGCTCATAATCAAAATCCTGTGCTATTTCAAAAGAAAAGCTTTCCTGTCCGAGGATCCGCCAGCTATTCTTTGAGTTGAGTAAGGCCACATTGTAGTCTTCAGCGAGCTGTTCCACAACTTTCATGCAGTCGTCAAACACTCCGGGAATTTCAAATACCTTTGCACCACTGCCCAGGGGCTGAGATAACTGCTGTGGTGTTACCTTTCCCTTTGGCAAGAGAACGGCTGGGTGCAATATGTCTCTCAGGTAGGAGCTATAAAGAGCTGCCGAAGCCGAGGTATCGCCTGTGGAGGCACACACTGCAACAATATTGTCCAGATTTTTTTCCCTGGCAAGGTAGTTAATGTAACTAAGGGCACAGGCCATTCCCCTATCTTTAAATGAGGCGCTTGGGTTAAGGCCATCATTCTTGAAATAGAATCGGGCACCCACTTCCTTAGTTAAGTTCTTGTTAGCCTTAACTAGGGGCGTATGGCCTTCTCCAAGGTACACGATATGCTGAAGAGGGATGACTGGGGCTATGAATTCGTAGTATCTGAATATGCCTTTCAGTGGAGGATCATTAAGCATTTTCCTATAGTCAAAGATTCTTCGCCACTTCTCACCATTGTCTTTTGACCTTTCAGGTCCGTTCTTGTCTATCAAAAGTAGTACGCTCCCACACTCAGGGCAGGTATAAAGGAGTTCTGATATGTCAAACTCAGACCCGCACCCCAGACAATTGTAAACCATAGCACCTTTAGGCTCTGGGTAAAGATAAGGTTTTATATCTTGTGGAAAGTCTTGGTATTTCATTTTTCCTCCTAATAGGTTACAAGATCAACCATGTTCTAGTATAGCAACAATTTGGTTTCAACCAAATTCCTATTTCAGGTTCCTTCGCACCTTGCAATGGTTATCCATGTGGCAGAAATGACAAATATGCCTTTATATCAAGTCAACTTATTCCGATCTTCTTTTAGCTTGCTATTACCTCCGGCCGCTACAGGGCGGGAGCGCTCTGCGCTAAAATGTACAGGTTTATTGACAACTCAGCCAGAAGCAAATAGAAGAATTTGATATAATTAAGAATACGAGATTAGGAAGGTTCTTAAAGGAGGCTGACAGAGCCTATGATCCACGCAGATTGGGTTGAACCCTATGGGAGAGAGCTTGTGGACTTGGTGGTGGACAGGGAAAGAAGGAAGATTCTTAAAGAACTGGCCCTAAATCTCCCCGAGGTCATAATGAATGAGAGGCAAATGTGCGACTTGGAACTATTA
>CAZAKC010000006.1:0-53473 GCA_964485655.1 uncultured Desulfobacteraceae bacterium | reverse complement strand
CAGACATAGGCAGGTACCTGAGACCAGGTCCGGTTGGGTTGGCTGGAGGGTAACAAGATCAGAGAGTAAACGACCGGGTTGCATATTTGGTCCTTTCACAGTAAAACGGGTCAAGACTATAGTGTCGCGTAAGTTTTACTCAGGTGATCTCTACGATGTTTTTGATTGCATATAACTTGGCTTGGGCAATGGCTCTGCCTTTTCTGGCCTGCTCATCAAGGCTAAGAGAAGGCTGGAAAGAAAGGCTATCTCTATCAGGGCCTCTTCCTAGGGCTGATCTATGGATACAGGCATCCTCGGCTGGAGAAGCATATCTTGCCTCTCAGCTCGCTGAGAAACTTACCCAGGAAACACAGCTCCGGGTATTTGTGACATGTTCAACCACTCAGGGACTGCAAATCTATAAAAATTTTCTGTCCAAAATTCAATGGGAACAACAACGTGGCAACAGGGGATCAGGTTATTTCCCCTTTGATATGCCACTGATAGTCAGAAGGGCACTGGATGCTGTTGCCGCCAGGGTCTTGATACTTCTCGAGACAGAGTTATGGCCAGGCCTGTTTTCCCAATGCAGGCGGAGGGGAACTCCGATTGTCATATTAAACGGACGACTTTCAGAAAAAAGCCTTAGGAGGCATTTGCGGCTTTCCAGATTCTGGCTAAAATCCGCCCCTGATAGGGTCTTAGCTATTTCTGAGCAAGATGCAGTGCGGTTTAGAAGGCTTTTCCCCGATACCTCTGTTGGCCTTATGAAAAATATGAAGTTTGATCGTATCTCGTTTGAGACTGCCAGTGGGAATCAAATTGGAGTTCCTGGTAGATATGCTGGCAACAGGTCTCCTGTGGTAGTATTGGGGTCAGTCCGCAAGGAAGAAGAACAAGATATTCAACAGGTGATAGCAGGCCTTCTGTCTAAGGCTCCTAAAGTGACTATCGCGCTTTTTCCCAGACATATGCACCGCGTTGGGTCGTGGTTAAAATCACTCAATCGAGCAGGAATAGACTATGTATTGCGCTCCGAGATAAATGACTTTATTCAGCCAGGAAAGGTTATTCTTTGGAATGTGTTTGGTGAACTGTCGCGCATATATAAGATAGCTAGCGCGGCGTTTGTTGGTGGGACCTTACGGCCCTGTGGAGGGCAGAATTTCCTGGAGCCTCTCGGCGCAGGCCTTGTTCCATGTATTGGCCCTTATTGGGATAACTTTGCGTGGGTAGGTAGGGAGATCGTAGAGCTAGGGCTAGTGAGGGAGGTGAAAAACGCTCAAGAGTTGGTGGAGGGACTGGTTAGAAGTATACATGACACCATGGCAAAAGATGAAGTGATCGCACTAGCGGTGGAATATGTAAGACAAAGGCAAGGGGGCACTGAGCAGGCATGTCAGGAGATCTTGCGGTGGCTGGCTTGACGTTACTTTTCCCCCTCAAGGGCTTCTGAAAGGAGCTCTTTCACCTTGTGAGGATTGGCTTTACCATGGGTCTTCCTCATTACCTGGCCTATTAAAAAGTTGATGGGCTGGGTCTGTCCTTTTTTGATCTTCTTTACTGCATCGGGATTTTCATCAATCACTTTGTCAATCACTTTGACGAGGGCATCATCTTGCTCGATAGGCCTCAGGTCTTTCTCATCAATGATGACAGACGGGGGCTTCCCTGTTGCAAACATCTCGTCAAGGACCATGCGGCCTATTGTTTCAGTGAGATTGCCACTGGCAATCATCGACACCAGGGTGCCAAAGTCCTCAGCCGAAACGGGGCATGATCTGATGTCCAATGAATTTTCATTGAGTAACCTGAAGAGGTCCTTGCTTATCCACGCCGCAAGTTTCTTAGCCTCTTTGCAGTATTTGAAGCTTTGTTCAAAGAAGTCTGATACTTCCTTTTGCTTTGTGAGCAGCAAAGCATCAGTTTGGGTGATGCCATAGTCCCTGACCAGTCTTGCAGCTTTGAATTGCGGCAGTTCGGGCATCTCAGAGCGAAGCTGGTCAACGAACTGCTCCGTTATCTCCAACTCGACCAGGTCAGGCTCAGGGAAGTACCTGTAGTCGGGTGCATCCTCCTTACTTCGCATGGGTGAGGTTACTCCCTTTTCCTCATCGTACAACCTGGTCTCCTGGGTGAGTTCTCCCCCTGATTCAATAACCTCAACTTGCCTGTTGATCTCATAGTCGAGCGCATCCATTACAGCTCGAAAAGAGGCCATGTTCTTTATCTCTGATCTTTCCAAAAACCCATCATGCCCCTTTGGTCTTATGGACACATTTACATCACAACGGAATTGGCCTTCTTCTATTATGCACTGGCTTACCCCAATATATTGCAGTGTCTGACGTATGCCCTCGAGATATCTTTTCGCCTCTGGAAGGGATCTTATGGGATTTCGTGTATGGTCAGCAACTATTTCGATAAGAGGAACACCAGCACGGTTATAGTCCACTAGACTGTATTCTGACTCATCAAAGGATTTTGCAGAATGGACTAGTTTACCAGCGTCTTCCTCGAGATGTATCCGCTTTATACCCACAGGGTATGGTTGGCCATCATCTCCCTCAATCTCAAAGTACCCATCTTCGCACAGAGGAAGCTCATATTGAGATATCTGATATCCTTTTGGAAGGTCAGGATAAAAGTAGTTCTTTCTCGCAAAACGGGCGTATTTATTTATGGTACAGTTAAAAGCTAAGCCTGTTTTGATGCAGTATTCAACAGCCTTACGGTTTAAGACTGGGAGCGTTCCGGGGTGCCCAGTGCATACAGGACAAATGTGTGTATTGGGCGGTGCGCCTGGTTTTGTCGAGCATCCACAGAATAGCTTGCTTTTAGTGTCAAGCTCTGCATGTATTTCAAAGCATATGATTACGTCATAGTCCATGAATACGCCACTGTGATCGTATAGTTCCTTGGTCTCAGCAAAGACAGCGGATCGTTACGCATATAAAAAAGTGTCAAAAGCCAAATGTCAATTTCAATAGTCCTTCTCAAAAGAGTTTATCATCGGCCATTTAACGTTTGTCGTTCTGTGAGGTTTTCATACGCATATCCCACGCGCAAGATCATCTCTTCGTCAAATGGCCTTCCGATTATCTGCATGCCCACGGGCAAGGAATCGATTGTACCGCAAGGGACACTTATGCCAGGGAGACCTGTCAGGTTCAGCGACACGGTATATATGTCCACAAGATACATTTGTAAGGGATCGCCAATCTTTTCTCCCAGCCTGAATGGCAGGCATGGAGATACCGGTGTAATAATGCAGTCTACGTCTTCGAAGGCCATGTCAAAGTCCCGCTTAATTAAGGTCCTCACCTTGAGGGCCTTCAGGTAGTAAGCCTCGTAGTAACCTGCTGAAAGCACATACGTGCCTAGCATGATGCGCCGCTTTACCTCTCTGCCGAAGCCTTGATAACGGGTCTCTTCGTACATGCGGATCATGTCGGGCACATCCTTATCTGCCCTGTAACCGTATTTTACCCCATCATATCGCGCAAGATTGCTACTGGCCTCTGCCGTCGCGATCAAGTAATACGCAGCAACAGCGTACGGGGTATGAGGGAGGGATATTTCAACAATCTCTGCACCTTCCTTTTCAAGTGAGCTAACAGCCTGCACGATGCTGTCTTTCACCTGTTGATCAAGGCCCTCTACAAAGTACTCCTTAGGCATCCCCACCTTTATTCCCTTGATGCCTTTCTCTAGGGCTGCAAGATAACTGGGCACAGGTTTTGGGGCAGAGGTGCTGTCCTTGGGATCATGGCCGGATATGGCTTCAAGGAGCAGCGCACAGTCCCTCACGTCTTTGGCAAAGGGGCCGGCCTGGTCAAGGGACGACGCATAGGCGATAAGGCCATAGCGCGACACCCGTCCATAGGTAGGTTTCATGCCCACCACTCCACAGAAAGAGGCGGGCTGCCGAATTGAGCCGCCGGTGTCGGTTCCCACGGAAAGCACTGCCTCCCTTGCTGCCACAGCGGCTGCCGAACCTCCACTAGAACCTCCTGGAACACGCTCAAGGTCAACGGGGTTGTGGGTTGGGCCAAGGGCACTGTTCTCAGTGGAAGAGCCCATGGCAAACTCATCCATGTTCGTTTTGCCCACAATGACCGCGCCCTCTTGCACGAGCTTCTGAACCACAGTAGCATCATAAGGAGGTCTGTAGGCAGAAAGAATCCTGGACGCACAAGTGGTAGGGATCCCTTTGGTGCAGAGTACGTCCTTTATGGCAACAGGGATGCCATTGAGTTTGCCCGCGGCGTTTCCCTGTTTCAGCCTTTCATCTGCCTTCCGGGCCATCTGCAAAGCCAATTCCGGAGTTGTGGTGATAAAAGCATTGATCTGTGGTTCCTTTTCTTCAATATTATGGAGCACTGCACGAGTCAGCTCTGTGGAGGTGATATCTCCCCTTTTCATGAGAGAAAGGAGTTCTATGGCCGATTTGTCCAACAATTCCATAGCTCAGCTCTCCAGGATCCTCGGCACCTTGAAAAAATTATCCTTTCTCTCGGGCGCCTCTCGGAGCACACTTTCCACATCTTCCGAACCAATTGGTTCATCGGGCCGCCACACGTTTTTCATGGCAAGGACGTGGCTCGTGGGTGGGACATTTTCAGTATCAAGCTCAGACAGTTTTTCAACATAATCCAGTATGGAATTAAGATCATTGGCGTACATGTCAAGCTCTTCTTCCGGCACCTTAAGCCGGGCCAGTTTTGCCACGTGAATTACCTCTTGCTTAGTGACGCGAGGCTCACGTTCCGGCTGCTTTTTCTTTTTACCTCGGCCGTTGAAGCCTCCCTCGTACTCCAGGCCCTCAAGACTAATCCTGATCCCCAGCTCCTCCAACTGCTGGGGATCCACTGCTGCAGGTGCTTGTGTCAATGGGCAGAACGCCTTGCGGTTCTTGGGGAAGGCAATGACCTCGCGGATGGACTCGGTGCCAAGGATCATGGAGATTACCCGATCCATACCAAGGGCAAGGCCCCCGTGGGGCGGTGCACCGTATTCAAGGGCCTTGAGAAAGAAACCGAATTTTGCTTCAGCTTCACTCTCACTCAGGCCAAGGGCCTTAAAGATCTTTCGCTGGGTTTCCATTTTATGAATCCTGATGCTGCCCCCGCCCAATTCCTCACCGTTGAGCACAATGTCATAGGCCCGGGACTTTAAAGAAAGAAGCTGTTCAATGTTTTCAGGGTCAAAGTCTTCTCGTTCGGGCTGGGTAAAAGGATGGTGTTGTGATCCAATGCCCTCTTCTTTCATTTCAAAAAGAGGGAAGTGAGTAACCCATAGCGGTGAATACTTGTGTTGAGGTATCAGCCCTAATCGCTCTGCCACATGAAGACGAAGTTTCCCGAGGACTTCATTTACAAGATCCCTAGATCGGTCGCCCACCATGAGCAGTACATCTCCATCGCGGGCCTCGAATCTCTCCATTAGCCTTTGCTGCTCTTGAGGAGCGAAAAACTGGACTATGTTGGACTGGAGCTTGCCCTCGATTACCTTCATCCAGGTCATACCTTTTGCCCCAAAAGAGGGCACAATTTTGAGTGCATATTCATTCTGCAATACGTTTTTGCTCAACTCGTGGGCCTTTTCCCTAACACAAATGCCTTTAACAACCCCGCCTGATGAAATGATTCTTTGGAAGATGGAATATCCTGTATCCTTGACGATATCTGTTACCTCTCTGAATGTCATGGCAAAGCGGGTATCAGGCCTGTCGGTTCCGTAAAGCTCAATGGCCTGATCATAAGTGAGGCGCGGAAAAGGCCTGGGCAGGGATATGTCACCTACTGAGAACATGGATACCAGCAATTCTTCCACCACCTCATAGATGAACTCTTCATCTATGAAAGATGCTTCAAGGTCGAGCTGAGTAAACTCAGGTTGACGGTTTGGCCTCAGATCCTCATCCCTAAAACAGCGGACTATCTGGTAATAACGGTCCATACCCCCGATCATTAACAGTTGCTTGAATAGTTGGGGGGATTGTGGAAGAGCATAGAACTTTCCTTTGTGGATCCTACTGGGCACAAGGTAGTCCCTGGCACCCTCTGGCGTGCTCCTTGTCAGAACCGGGGTTTCCACTTCAACGAAATTGCGGGTCCTCAATGCCTCCCTTGCCAGATGTATTATGTGGTCTCTCTTGATGAAAATATCTTGTCTGGAGGGTCGGCGAAGGTCCAGATACCGATACCTCATTCGGAGCTCTTCATCCACCTTGGCGGGACTTGACTGGATCTCCTCGCCAAACACCATTGCCTTTTCAGATATCTGAAAGGGCAGTGGCTTGGACTTTGACAGGACCTTAATTTCAGTGGCATACACTTCAATGTCGCCGGTGGCAAGGTATGGATTCTCAGTGCCTTTGCCGCGCACCTTCACCTCGCCTCTTATCTGTACAACGTCTTCTTCTCTGAGGGTTATAGCTTGGCTGTAGCTTTGTTTGCTGAGACCAGGGTCAAATACCACCTGGACGATTCCCCGCACATCGCGCAAATGAATAAAAAGCAAATTGCCATGGTCCCTGATGGCGTCGACCCATCCCATGAGAAGCACCTTGCGACCTGCGTGTTGGGGCCTTAGCTCACCGCAGTATGTCCTGTTTTTCCAATCCAAGGTCCTATTTCCCCTATGCTGCTTTTTGCGAAGCTATTTCTTATAGCCTATGGCATAAGGCTTTTCAAGTCAAATGAGTGCCATGTATTTACTTGCACGAAAACGGGACGAGAGGAGAGAAAAAAGCTAAACTACAAAAATGTAGATTATTTTTTCGTAAATTACGTTTTTGTAGCCGCATTGAAGGGCTTGGAGTAGTGTAAGGCGCTTATTTTACGGGCGATTTCGCTTTATTTGATGTTTGGCACTATGCTTGCTCTATTGAGCACTGATGTGGGCCTAGGGGCAGGTCCTTCCCTGGCCTCCCTACTCGGAGCGCCCTCGGGGTTTCGGAGTAGGTAATGAGCTATTACCTCTGAAGGGCATAATCGGTCAAGGTTACGATGGACAGTCCTCTTCAAGAGCTACAAAAGGCACGAAAAGAACTTTTTAACAGCCTTAGGAAGGGCAAGGCAACTGAATCCTTTCAGGCAGATTATGCTGAAATAGTGGATCAGTATCTACGAAGGGCTTTGCAGGAATCCTCTGTGGGCCAGAAGCTTTTCCATCGAGGGATTCCGTTCGCATTTGTGGCGGTGGGAGGATATGGGCGTAAGGAACTCTGTGCTGCATCTGATATAGATGTGATGGTGTTATTCAAGCGGTCGATCCCCACTGAAGCAAAGGCCCTTATGCGCGAAGTACTATGGCCCCTGTGGGATGCGGGCCTGGACGTAGGCTACGGCACCCGTACGATTAAGGATTGCGTGTCCCTGTCAAAGAATGATTTTGCCGTCTTGACTTCATTATTGGACGCCCGGCTTGTGTGCGGCGATTCACCCTTGTACCTGGAACTCTTAGCCCAGGTACGGTCAAAGGCCTTGGGGAAGAGGAAAAGGGCCTCGTTTCGGAAGTGGATCCAGGAGATTGTCCCGTTGCGGATGAAGCTATATGGAGATGCGAGCTACCTGCTTGAACCAAACCTTAAGGAAGGAATAGGAGGGCTCAGGGATTATCACAGCATCTTGTGGGCCTCCAAGGTCTATTTAGGCCTTGTGGAGCCAAGGGACCTGGAGTACCACGGGCTGTTGTCTCACAGGGAATTTACTGAACTTCAGAAAAGCCTGGCCATGATATGGCGGGTAAGGAATCACCTACACCTTATGTCGGGCCGGAAGAACGATCGGCTTATAATAGAATACCAGGAACAGATCGCGCGGAATTTGGGATACAGAAATGCAGATGGGCTCAAGGCCGTAGAAGTCTTCCTTGGTGAGCTGCATGCCTCAATGGCAGGTATCAAGTCGATAAGCTCGTCCTTTTTTACTACACATCTAAAAGAGACAAGATCCAAGAAAAGGAGGGAGAAGCTCGCTGAAGGAATAGTTGTGATTAACAATGAACTCAATTTCGTCTCCCCAGAGTACATTATTTCAAACCCAACGGTGTTAATCGAAATATTCCGCATGTGTGCCAGTAGAAGGTTGACACTTTCGGCAGAGGCACGGCGATTGGTGCAGGAGTTTATTTATCTTGTTGACGAAAGGTACTGCAAATCGGTGGAGTGCGCCCAAAGTTTCCTGTCAATCTTAAAAGCCCAGGGGGCATATGAGGCCCTGGAGGCGATGCAGGTCACTGGGATGCTTGGTGCGTATATACCTGAATTCAAGAAGGTCCAGGACCGTGTTCAGTTCGATACTTACCACATTTACCCTGTAGGCAGACATCTGCTCGAGACAGTTAAGAGACTTAAGGAACTCCGTAAACAAGGGGAAATAATTCTCGCAACGGTGCTTTCAGAAATAAAAGACACTGAGGCGCTTTTTTTAGCGGCTCTGTTGCATGACATCGGGAAAACGGGCAAGGGACATTCCAGGCGTGGGGCCGCTCTGGCCAAAACCATCCTATCTCGCCTTGGCCTGGAAGAGGCCACCATAGATTTGGTTGCGTTCCTGGTGGAGCATCACCTTCTTCTCGTTGAGACAGCCTCGCGCAGGGACCTTGATGATGAAAAGGTCATTGTGCAGTGCGCAAGGGCAGTTGGGTCGATTGAGCGGCTGAAGATGCTTTATCTTCTCACCTGGGCTGACAGTGCAGCGACGGGCCCCAGGGCTTGGAGCGACTGGATGGCTAGCCTTGTCCAGGAGCTATTTTTCAAGGTGCTCCATATCCTTGCAAAAAAGGAACTAGCCACTGAGGACGCGGCTGCTCGGCTGAGAAGGATGAAGATAGCTGTAAGCAAAAGGCTCGGGCAGCAGGTTCAAAAGGAAGAGTTACATGGGATCTTCCAGGCTATGTCCACCAGATATCTTTTGAGTACTCCGCCAGCCAAAGTATTTGAGCATATCATGATGGCTAGGGAGATTAAAGGGAAGACAGGAACTGGACAGCAGGTTCCTTTTATTCTGGCCGCTTCGCTTCTGGAAGCGCAGAAGTGTTGGGAGCTAACATTTGTCGGCCGTGACAGGCCGGGCCTTTTCTCTGAAATTGCAGGAGTCCTCGCCTTCAACAATGTGAACATCCTCTCTGCCAGAGTCCATACGTGGTCTGATGGCACGGTGGTTGATATCTTTCAAGTGACCCCTCCCCTTGACCCCCTCAGACCATACAAGACATGGGAAAAGGTCAGCAAAGAACTCAGAGACGTATTCAGGGGCAGAGCATCTCTTCCTGACATGCTGGCTTCAAAAGCAAAGGGCAGACTTGCACCCAAAGTGCCTGTGTCCACAAGGCAGCCGAAGGTGGCTATCGATAATGAGGCATCGGATTTCTTTACGGTGATAGAAGTGTTTGCTGATGACAGAATTGGGATTCTTTATCTCATAACAAGGACACTGTTTGAGCTTGGATTGGATATACGGGTGGCAAAGATAGCCACAAAGGTGGACCAGATTGCTGATGCATTTTACGTCAGAGATCAGGTCGGGCAAAAGATCACCGAAAGCCAACAGCTTGAGAAGATAGAACGTGCCTTAATGGAAAGGCTGAAATAGACAACGTTGCACATGAAGTTTTTACGAAACCCTCAAGGTTGAAGGAGGATAGGACATGAACTCAGGTGACACAGCTTTTGTTTTGGTTTCGGCCGCCCTTGTATTGTTAATGACGCCGGCCCTCGCACTATTCTATGGAGGAATGGTGAGGAGCAAAAACGTACTGGGAACAATCATGCAGAGTTTCATTTTGATAGGCGTCATCAGCCTGGAATGGATGCTATGGGGCTATAGCATGGCCTTTGGGCCGGATAAATGGGGAATCATAGGGAGCCTCCAGTGGTTTGGGTTGAATCACGTGGGGGCTGCGCCAAATCCCAGCTACGGTCCAACTATCCCGCACATGGTGTTTATGATCTTTCAGTGCATGTTCGCGGTTATCACTCCTGCCCTTATCAGCGGAGCATTTGCAGAAAGGATGCGTTTTGGGCCCTTTGTCCTTTTCAGCCTGCTGTGGGCCACATTTGTCTATAACCCCCTTTGCCACTGGATATGGGCTGATGGTGGATGGCTGAAGCAACTCGGTGCCCTAGATTTCGCCGGAGGGGTGGCGGTACACCTCAGTTCTGGTGTGGCCGCCCTTGCTGCGGCGCTGGTATTGGGAAAGCGCAAAGATTTTGGAACAGCGAATCTCCAGCCCCATAACCTGCCCATGACTCTGCTTGGTGCAGGGCTGCTGTGGTTCGGGTGGTTTGGATTTAATGCAGGTAGCGCCCTTTCGTGCAATTCAGTGGCTGCAAGCGCCTTTGTGGCTACCCACATGGCAGCAGCGGCTGGAGGCCTTGCATGGATATTCGTGGAATGGAGGCACACCGGAGCTGCCACGACCTTGGGCGCGGCAAGTGGCGCAGTAGCAGGGCTGGCGACAGTAACACCTGCTTCTGGGTTCGTAGGGCCCATATCTGCTGCTATTATCGGAGCCGTCGCAGGCATCCTGTGCTACTATGGTATCATGGCCAAGAACAAATTCGGATATGACGACAGCCTGGACGTGGTTGGTATCCATGGACTGGGAGGGGTCATAGGGCTGCTCAGTGCCGGAGTGTTTGCAAGTAAGGCGATTAATCCTGGTGGGGACAATGGACTATTTTTCGGAAATGCCTCTCAACTTGGTATTCAATGCGTTGCTATAATCGCTACCATTGTGTATACATTTGTTGCTACCTATTTACTCCTGAAGGTAGTAGACGTTATAGTTGGACTCAGAGTGAGTGAAGAGGATGAAGCCAGAGGCCTTGACCTCAGCCAGCATAGCGAGGTTGGCTACAACTTCTGATTGGCTGGTTCCAGAGGTATAAATCAGAGAAGGAGGATCACGATGAGAAAGGTGGAGGCAATAATAAAACCATTTAAACTTGATGATGTAAAAGAAGGCCTTTCCAATCTGGGCGTTAAGGGCCTTACTGTGACTGAGGTGAGAGGATTTGGGAGGCAAAAAGGCCACAAAGAGGTTTACAGGGGGGCTGAGTATCAGGTGGACTTTGTGTCAAAGATAAAAATTGAAGTGGTCATGGAAGCCTCCCTTGTCCCTGAGGCAATAAGGGTTATACAGGAAAGGGGTAAGACAGGGCAAATAGGCGATGGAAAGATCTTCGTTACTCCCGTTGAGGAGGTCATCAGAATTAGGACAGGTGAGACCGGGAAAGATGCCATTTAGGGCTTTTTGGAGTTATTCCGTCACGAATACAGTGGCTTTTTTCAAGAAATAAATTCTGGGGGAAAATCAAAAAGACTTTTTTGTTGTTTTTGTCTTATTAATCCTACAAAATTGTAGCTTGAGAAATTTAACGTGGATGTCTTGATACCATATTTTCCCTGTTTAATGAAGTAGTTATAGCCAGATAACAGCGATGGCACACCTGTTGCTTTTAAAAGGCGATAATCCCTATCCCCACACTCGATTTATCGGGGACAGGACCCATTATAAACTCTCCATGCCTGTTGAAGGTGGAAAGATGGGAAGGGGCGGATGCGTTTCTTATACTAACAATTTAAGGAGGAAAGAGATGCTTCAATTAAAGACAGAAAAGGACGCAGTGGATTTTATCAAGAAGGAAGGGGTTGAGGTCGTTGATCTTCGGTTTATGGATTTTCCCGGCCTATGGCAGCACTTTTCCGTGCCGGCGAGGGAGATAACCGAGGATACCTTTTCCGAAGGCGTTGGATTCGATGGGTCCAGCATACGCGGGTGGCAGAGTATAAATGAATCGGACATGCTTGTTAAGCCAGTTCCTGAGACGGCCTTTATTGATCCCTTTTTCACTGCAAAGACATTGGTGTTCATTTGCAATATATGTGACCCCGTTACAGGTGAGGATTATACGCGGGATCCCAGAAATATAGCGAGGAAGGCGGAGAACTATCTTAAGAGCACGGGTATTGGCGACACGGCCTATTTCGGGCCTGAGGCTGAATTTTTCGTATTTGATGATATTCGTTTCGACCAGAATGAGCACGAAGGGTATTATTTTATTGATTCGGTTGAGGGGAGATGGAATTCCGGGAGAGAAGAAAACCCCAATCTGGGATACAAACCCAGGTACAAGGAAGGGTATTTTCCGGTACCGCCCACTGACACAATGCAGGATCTGCGAAGCGAGATGATGTTGACGCTGGAAAAGATCGGGGTCCTCATTGAGGCGCAACACCATGAGGTGGCTACCGGCGGGCAGGCAGAGATTGATATGCGCTTTGCACCTCTGGTAATAATGGCTGATAGCCTGCTGAAGTATAAGTATGTCATCAAGAATACGGCCAAGAAATACAACAAGACAGTAACTTTCATGCCCAAGCCCTTGTTTAATGACAATGGTACGGGCATGCATGTGCATGTTTCTTTGTGGAAGGAAGGAGAGAACCTGTTTTTTGGTGATGGTTATGCGGGGCTCTCCGAAACAGCCATGTATGCAATAGGGGGGTTACTCAAACATGCTCCCTCGCTGCTGGCCTTCACAAATCCCACTACCAACAGTTACAAGAGACTGGTTCCGGGTTTTGAGGCGCCCGTTAACCTGGCATACTCCCGTCGAAACCGTAGTGCAGGCGTGAGAATACCCCTGTACTCTCCATCACCGAAGGCAAAGAGGCTTGAGTTCCGCTGTCCTGATCCCAGTTGCAATCCCTATTTGGCCTTTTCTGCCATGCTTATGGCCATTCTGGATGGCATTCAGAATAAGATTGATCCAGGTGAGCCTCTTGATAAGGATATTTACGATCTTCCACCTGAGGAATTGGCTAAGGTGCCTCAGACACCTGGGTCTCTCAGAGATGCATTGCAGGCCCTGGAGAAGGACCATGATTACCTCTTAAAGGGAGATGTATTCACGCCCGACGTAATTGAGACATGGATCTCGTATAAGATGGAAAATGAGGTGATAGCTGTAGAGCTAAGGCCCCATCCGTGGGAATTTGCACTTTATTATGATATTTAACTATTACGTCTGCCATTGATTGAGAATAAAAGGGGCAAGCTCTCAGGAGACCTTGGCCCCTTTTTAATTATCACAGGATTTGAGGCTCTGCTGGTTGTCCCGTGGGAAGAGGAGAGACTCAAACACAATGTTGACTCAGATGGCAAGAATCAAGCAAGCAGGAGCCAGAATTCAGAAAAATGGGGTAAAGGTTGGGGATGAAGCCTTTGGATTCTAGCCTCATCGCTGAGCTTTGCTCGGAGTGCCCGAATGTCCCAACGGCCCTCGTGGAAAGGCATGTCCAGGCACTGGGGGATGAATACTTCCACAGCTTCTCCCGTGAGGAGGTGTGTGCGCATCTCAAGGCCATAGCCGGCTTGAGCGCCGAGAATCCGGCCCATGTTCTCGTGGGCCATGCGGAAGATGATTTGATTACCTGTACGATAGTAGCAAAAGACTACCCCATGGAGTTCTCCCTTATTACAGGAGTCCTGGCGGCTACACGGTTTTCCATTCTGTCAGGTGACATATTCACTTATTCCAATTCGCCGGCTCCTAGGTCTCCACAAAGGGATGAGCAAAAAAGGAGGCGCAGGAGGTCAACAAGGCCGGTTCGGTATATTGTTGATTTTTTCAAAGGGGCCTTGGAAGGACCCCACGGACTGCGACAGTGGGAGTCTGAGGTTAGAGAGGAGCTTGGACTCATCATTGGAATGCTGGACAAGGGAGATAAGGAATCTTTCGAAAGGGCAAGGCACAGAGTAAACGAGGCAGTGGTTAAACGGTTGAGCGAAGTTCACGGGGAGGCGCCCCCCATTCTATATCCAGTGCACATGGAGATTGACAATGATTCTTCACCTTATACACGGCTCAAAATTGTATCCGAAGATACCCCTGCCTTTTTATATACATTGAGTAACGCCCTTTCCGGCTTCGGTCTGTCCATTGAACACGTGCGCATACGCACAATATCAAACAGGGTGGAGGATGAAGTCTATTTGTTGAACGCTAAAGGCAACAAGGTAAGAGACCCTTTAGCTCTTGATAAGATAAGGCTTTCCACGCTGATCACCAAGCAGTTTACCTACTTTCTTGCAAAGGCGCCAGATCCTTACGGGGCCTTATCGCGCTTTGAACATATGGTGGATGAGATGGTGCGAAAGCCCCCGAAAGGCAAGTGGGTGGAGATGTTGAGTGATCCTAAAGCTCTGGATCATCTGGCAGTCCTGCTCGGGGCCAGCGAGTACCTCTGGGAGGATTTTGTCCGGCAGCAGTACGAGTCTATTATTCCCATGCTCGCCCCATATGTAGGGCAAAAACAGTTCAGCACTCCTTCAGGGAAACTCCCACAGGCCATCAGGGTCGCGCTGGCAGGTGCTTCCACATTTGAGGAAAAACGCAAGAGATTGAATGAGTTCAAGGATCGTGAGGTATTCTTAATCGATCTGGACCATATCTTGAGTCCGCAGTTTGATTTTCATCATCTTGCCGAGAGCCTCACATGGCTTGCCGAAAACATAGTCAGGAGTGCCGCAGAAATTGTGTACGATGAACTTGCACGCAGATACGGAAGGCCTCGCACTGTAGCCGGCCTTGAGGCCAGGTATACGATCATGGGATTGGGTAAGATAGGGGGAGCGGCATTAGGTTATGCTTCAGACATTGAATTGCTTTTTATCTACGGGGATAGCGGCAAGACCGACGGGCCTGAGATTATCCCTAATGCGGAATTTTTTGAAAGATTTGTGAGGGAGGTCAATTTATTTATACGGGCGAAGAGGGATGGCATATTCCAGATAGACCTCAGGCTCAGACCGCACGGCAATGATGGACCCCTGGCCTGTAGCCTGGAGAAGTTCTGGCAGTATTACGGCCCCGGTGGCCAGGCCCATTCTTATGAACGCCTTGCATTGGTGCGGTTGAGGGCTATTGGGGGCGATGAGGAATTAGGGCGTCGCGTAGAGCGTATGAGGGATAAACTGCTCTATACCGCGAAATGTATAGACTTCAACGAAATCTATAAGCTCAGACTGAAGCAAATCAGGGAGAAAGGGGCTGAACAACGGCTTAATGCCAAGTTCAGCCCCGGCGGTCTGGTTGATATAGAATACAGTATTCAGATGCTTCAAGTGCTCCACGGTGGTCAAGTTGCTAAACTGAGAACCCCTAAGGTTCACGAAGCGCTTCACGGGCTCGCAGAGGCAGGCGTAATGGGCGGGCAGGAGGCCCTGGGCCTCATAAAGGCCTATGATTTTCTGAGGGATCTGATCAATGCCTTGCGCATGTTGAGGGGCTCTGCCAAGGACCTGTACTTGCCTGAGGAAAATTCCCATGAATTTGAGCACCTCGCTAGAAGGATGGGCTACAAACGGGGCAGGGCCCTATCCCCTTCGGAGCAATTGAAAATTGATTTCGAATCTCACACGGCAACAGTGAGGGCGTTCCTGGAAAAACATTTTGGCCTGGATCTTTCGGAGACTAAAACTCCTCGGACCGTAGCAGATCTAGTCCTGTTAGATGCGCCTCCCATTGAGACCAGGACGGACATACTCAGGGCCGAAGGATTCAGGGATCTGCAGAGGGCATACCTGAATCTTCGGTCCCTGGCAGGGCACGGACACAGAAGGCAAGTCTTTGCAAGGCTGGCAGTATTAGCAATGGATATTCTCTCCGGCACACCAGACCCTGATATGGCCCTGAACAACTGGGAGAGGTTTGTTCGGACTCTGGGTAGTGCAGAAGGCCATTTCCGCGGCCTTTTCTCGCAACCCCAGAAGCTGGAAATTCTGCTTAATATCTTTTCATCGAGCCAATTTCTCTCAGATGTCCTTGTTCGAAATCCGGGGTTTCTTGACTGGGTCATGTTGCCCGAAATTCTAAATGCGGAGAGAAAGAGGGAGGACCTCGAAGGTGAGCTGAGACTGGCCGCTTCAACCTCTACAAGCCGGGCTGAGTGGCTGAATAAGGTCAGGCGCACAAGACGGCGCGAGATCCTACGCATTGGTGTGCGGGACATATGCCTTGGTACCCCGGTTTTCGTTATCACAAGGGAGTTGTCCGTGGTTGCTGAGGCCTTCGTGCAGGTGGTACTTGAAGAGGCCCTTAAGAGGATAAAAGAGGAAAGAGGGCTTGAACAGGACTGGGCGGAGCTTCAAACCCAGTTTTGTATAATGGCCATGGGCAAGTTAGGGGGTAGAGAGCTGAACTACAGCTCGGATATCGACTTAGTGGGGATATGTGCTGATATTAATGACCCCTTCAGGACTGTTTATAATGCCGTGATGGAGCGGGTTTCGGCAGATCTATCAGTGCATACCGAGGAAGGATATGCTTACAGGGTGGATCTGAGGCTGCGGCCATTCGGATCCTCGGGCGAACTGGTCTCTGGCATTTCTGCCCTTGTTGACTACTACAAGAAAAAGGCCTCGCTTTGGGAGGTTCAAGCAGCTCTTAAGATGAGGCCCATAGCTGGCAGCATTGCTTTGGGCGAGAAGCTTATGGATCGACTTCAGCCTATTCTTATTTCCAAGAGAAAAGTCGATGAGGTGCTTGGCTCTGTGGAGAAGATGCGCCGGGGTGCGGTGGCCCCCGTGCGCACCAGGGCTCTTTGCAACACAAGGGATGTAAAGACAGGCTTTGGAGGCATAAGGGATGTTGAGTTCTTTGTCCAGGGCAAGCAGTTACTCCATGGACACAGCAAGCCCGAAATCCTCAAGGGTAATACCTTGGAGGCCATTGATGCGCTTGCCAGCGAGTCGGTAATCAGCGCTGATGTTGCTGACCTGTTAAAGCAGGACTACATATTGCTAAGGCGCGTCGAGCACTTCCTCCAGATATATGAGGACAGGCAGGTCCATGCCCTTCCGGCAGACGAGCAGGAACTGAGGTCTCTGGCGAAAAGGGTTCTGGGCAAGAAGGCAGAGGCGTGGCATCTAGCCAGGAAACTTGATCAGGCGAAGGAAAGGATCATGAAGCTGTTTGAAACTGGGCTTCAGGGTGGCCCTGCGCCTTGCTGAGCAGGGCAAAGAGCAAGAGGTTATCCGGTCCTGGGGGCATGGGAACCGTTTTAACTCGTAACAACAGGAAATTGGGGAAGGAGAGAGGATAAATATGTGTCGGTTGTTTGCATTTACAAGTGATGAGCCGCAGTCGCCTATGCTTGCTATTCAAGCATTGGATGTGATGCGGGAGGGCCATGACGGCTCAGGCGTTGGACTCTTCATGACCGATCTTGCCGGCCCTTTTCAGGAGTTGAAAAAGCAGCCGATCCTTTCCGGTATTTTCTCAAATGAGGGGATCAAAAAATTAGACGAATTTATGATGCATCAAGGTTTCCTGACAAAATACAAAACATCTATACGAGTTCCCAAAGAACCCCCACCAGGCACTCCGAAACGGGACGTGTACCTCATCCGTGCCTATGAATATCCAGAGGACTGGGAAGAACTATCAGAAGAGGAAGTTGGAAACCGCCTTATGCTAATACGTCTTCAGCTAAGGCAGATGGGAGAAGAAGACGGAGGGATGATAGTATTTAGCTTTTGGCCAGATACGATAATGATTAAAGAAATAGGCGATCCGATGACGGTCGCGGAGTATCTTGGGTTGGATCGTGAGGATTTCAACGCCCGCGTTATTATGGCCCAGGGGCGCCAGAATACCAACTATGCTATCAATCTATACGCCTGCCACCCTTTTTTCATTCAAGGCATATCGACGATGACCAATGGTGAAAACACCGCTTTTGTGCCCATCCGCGAGTTTCTCATGTCTCGTGGATTTCCTGGATATGTAGGATACCAGTCAGACTCAGAGGTATTTACCCACATTTTACATTATATGATTTTTAAGCTCGGATTGGACATAACAGCGTACAAACACGTCATAACACCGCTTCAGGATGCTGACCTGGAAAAGCATCCGAGCGGGTATTTTTTGAAGCGATTGAAGCACTCTTGCAGGAGACTCATAATAGACGGTCCAAATCTCGTCATTGGCTGTTTGCCGGATAAGACCCTCTTTATGGTGCACGACAGGAAGAAACTGAGACCGGGTGTCGTAGGGGGAAGGCCGGGCTTTTATGCATTCTCATCCGAGATGTGTGGCCTGGATGCCATTATTCCTGATCGCGACAGGAGCAGAGATTTTCAGCCAATGTATACCGACACAGTGTTTGTACGTCCGGATCGTCAGGAGGTGAATGTATGTCAACAAACGGAACCATTACCCCTTCCACACTGAGCGTAAAAGATCTCCCCTGGCAAATCCTGTGGGATAAGGACAAGTGTACGCTATGTGGCCGCTGCACGGCTGTCTGCCCGGTCCGGGCAATTGAACTGGGAGTTTTCAGAAAGAGGATAGTTGAAGCTCCTGTGGGATTAGAAGGTCAGGGGACAAATATTTACAAGGTGTTTTATGGTATTCGTCAGAAGACAGACCCAGCTTATGCTTGCGTGGGCTGCGCAATGTGTAACCTTGTATGTCCCAATGACGCAATAATTCCATGCAGAAGCGACGAGTTCGATAAACTCCGTTTTCACATGAATCGTGGCGGTCAACCCAGGAGACGGGGTGGCAGGAGAAATGACCCAGGCAGTTTGCTGGATCAGATCAAGTTTGTGCGAATCTCCATGTTAACCGACCCTGCCCTTGATGCAGGGCGTCACGAATTTGAACTGAGAACTCTTCTTGGTAGGGTGCTTCCTCCAGAGGAAGATCTCAAACTACTAAGGGAAGAAGGATGGGCGCCTCCGGTACGTGAAATATACCCCTTGATAATAGGATCAATGTCTTTCGGGGCACTTTCCCCCAACATGTGGGAAGGCCTTATTATGGGAGTGTCTTATTTAAATGAAGAGCTTGGCATGCCGGTAAGGATGTGCACGGGAGAAGGTGGATGCCCTCCAAGGTTGCTGCGTTCGAGATTTCTTAAGTATGTGATTCTCCAGATAGCGAGTGGATACTTTGGCTGGGACGAAATAATCCATGCCATACCCGAGATGAAAGAAGATCCCTGTGCAGTAGAGATCAAATACGGACAAGGCGCAAAGCCAGGAGATGGCGGACTCTTGATGTGGTATAAGGTAAATAAACTCATAGCATCCATTCGAGGTGTTCCACAAGGAATAAATCTGCCAAGTCCACCGACACATCAGACAAAGTATTCCATTGAAGAAGCAGTAGCGAAGATGATCCAGTCCATGTATATGGCGTGGGGCTACAGGGTCCCAGTGTATCCGAAGATTTCCGGGACCTCTACGGTCCTCGCTGTATTAAATAACTTGACTCGGAACCCCTATGCCGCCGGGCTTGCAATCGATGGTGAAGACGGAGGGACAGGTGCCGCTTATAACGTGTCCATGAATCATATGGGACACCCAATAGCGAGCAATATAAGGGATTGTTACCTCAATCTGGTTAGATTAGGTAAACAAAACGAGATACCACTTTTTGCAGGAGGCGGGATCGGAAAGCACGGCAACCTTGCAGCCAATGCAGCGGCCCTTATCATGCTAGGAGCAAGCGGAGTGCAGATCGGCAAATACATTATGCAGGCTGCTGCAGGTTGTCTGGGGTCCGAATCAGATAGGTGCAACATATGCAATATAGGGCTTTGCCCGAAGGGGATTACCTCTCAAGATCCACGATTATACAGGAGACTCGACCCTGAAAAGGTCGCCGAGAGGGTAGTGGATGTTTTCCTAAGTTTTGATACAGAGTTGCGAAAGATTGTTGCCCCATTGGGACGTTCTACTTCACTGCCAATTGGCATGTCAGATGCCCTTGGCATCAATGATAAAAGTGCAGCCGACCGGCTTAAGATCAAATATGTTGTTTAGTTTAAGGAGCTAGGATAACCATGCATATCAAAGCAGACGATTCAAGGTATTATCGTATTGTAGGCATGGAAAATGGTCATAGGCTAGATTCTCGAGTGCTGGAGGAAAGGATCCAAGATGCGGTAGCCAAAGGCCACAGATATATAGAGGTGATGGCACTAGGACAGCACGGAATTGGTGGCCGTTTGTGGCGATCTGGTGACGAGAAGGTTTATGTCAGGGTAAATGGGGCTTCGGGGCAGCGCCTTGGATCCATGGGTTTTCCGAATACCTGCATTGAGGTAATGGGGCCAGTTTCCGATGATCTCGGGTGGCTTAACGCCGGAGCGGAAATAATAGTACGTGGAAATGCCACCAATGGCGTTGCCAATGCCATGGCCCAGGGTAGAATTTATGTAGCAGGAAACATCGGTGCCCGCGGTATGACCATGACAAAGCATAACCCACGGTTTGATCCCCCTGAGCTGTGGGTTCTTGGCTCTGTGGGTGACTACTTCGCTGAGTTCATGGCAGGCGGAATTGCTGTTATCTGCGGTATTAATCCCCAAAATAAGGACAATGTGCTTGGCTATAGGCCATGTGTGGGAATGGTCGGGGGAAAAATCTTTTTCAGAGGACCTCACGCCGGCTTCAGCCAACACGACGCAAAGCTTGTATCGATTTCTGAGCAGGACTGGGAGTGGTTGTCGAAGAATTTGACAATATTTCTTCAGAAAATCGATCGGGCTGATCTGTCGGAACAGTTGAGCAACCGCGAAGACTGGCAGCTACTCCTGGCTCGAACTCCTCACGAAAGAGCCGTCCACGGCCGCCGCTCCATGCAGGATTACCACAGAGAAGTTTGGGAAAAAGAACTAGGTAAAGGCGGACTGATTGGTGACATTACCGATATTGATCGAACCCCCATACCTATCATTACCACTGGTGAGCTCCGTAGATGGGTCCCTGTTTGGGAAAATCATAAATACGCGGCTCCTTGTGAAGCAAACTGCCCCACGGGGATCCCTGTCCGCGAATTCTGGCGCCTTGTACGACAAGGGCGGATTGACGATGCGGTTGATATGGCCCTTGCCTATAGCCCTTTCCCTGCCACTGTTTGCGGATATCTGTGCCCGAATCTCTGTATGCAGGGATGTACGAGAAATACGGCCGATATGCCGCCAGTGGATGTAACCAAAATAGGCCAGTCAAGCGTTACCGCTCATTTGCCCAATCTTCCGCCGTTGAGTGGCCACAGGATAGCTGTTATTGGAGGAGGGCCTGCGGGCATATCTGTTGCCTGGCAACTGAGGCAAAAAGGACATGAAGCTGTAATCTATGATATGCAAGAAAAACTTGGTGGAAAGATGGCTTCCCTTATCCCAGGTTCACGAATACCTGAGGATGTGATAAATGCTGAACTGGAAAGGATCAGAAAAGCCATCCCCCACATCCATCTCAAACAAAAAATGAGAAAGGAAGAGCTTGAGCAACTTAAGCAGGACTATGAGTTCGTGGTGATCGCCGTGGGCGCTCAGAAGCCTCGAATGCTCAGTGTTCCTGGCAAAGAGAGACTGATTCCCGCCCTCGAATTTCTAAAGAAGAGCAAGAGAGACGAGATCGAGGTAGGCAAGAGGGTTGTTATCATTGGAGCCGGCAATGTGGGCTGCGATGTCGCAACCGAGGCTCACAGGCTTGGTGCAGAAGAGATAACACTCATCGACATCCAGGAACCGCTTTCTTTTGGAGAAGAGCGTGAAACTGCGGAAGCAATCGGTGCTAAGTTCAAGTGGCCTTGCTTTACGAAAGCAATTACGGACGAAGGTGTAGAACTCACCTCCGGGGAAGTACTCCCTGCTGACACCGTTGTGATCTCTATTGGTGACATACCGGACCTTGAGTTTCTCCCTGATTACATAGCTACCGACCGTGGCTTTATCGCGGTTAATGAACTGTACCAGAGTTCCGATCCACAGATATTTGCCATTGGTGATGCAGTGAGACTTGGGCTTCTCACCGAAGCCATTGGTGCTGGACGAATTGCTGCTCAAGCCATGTGCGACATACTGGATGGAAAAAGACCACGGTATGACAAGAGGACAATGATTGATGTCCGACGTGTCAAGCTTGAATACTATGACCCAAGACTAACAGACTTCCACGATGTGCATGAGTGTGGTTCCCAGTGCGCTTCGTGTGGGGTTTGCAGGGATTGTGGGATCTGTGTCACCATTTGCCCTCAGGGCGCAATATCTCGCCTCGACAAAGGACAGGGCGATTTTGAAATGATAGTGGATCCGGCGATATGTATCGGCTGCGGATTCTGCGCAGGAGCCTGCCCATGTGGAATCTGGACGCTTGTTGAAAATTCCCCGCTATACTAAGCATTTTATGAGAGGCACAGAATTCAAATCGCACCTGACTAAGGTTTGTTAAGACCCCACCCGCCGTCAGTCAACCGTCAATCATGGATTCTGGGAAATTTTCTTGATTGCCATGGAACTCTCAGGTAGATTACAGGGCTCTACGTGTCTATCCAGAGCCGATTTTCTGAGAGCAAGCAGGGAGGCAATATGGAGTTATCCTGTTTTGACACCAGCAAGGGCTTTATATCAACCTGAGATGAGGCCCAGGAGTGTTAGAAAGAACGGGAGTATTGGTCAAATGAGCCAGAACGCAAAGCCCATAGTGGCATTTTTTTATTGCCAAAATACGCCCGGAGCCCAGGACAGTGAGCGTCAGGCACTGGAGAAAAAGTATGGCAGGCAAATAAGGCTTTTTCCCATACCCTGCGGGGGCAGGTTTGAACCGGTGCATGTATTGAGAGCTTTAGAGGCGTTTGCTGATGCCGCTTATGTCATCACCTGTCCAGAAGGTGCCTGCAGGTATTTTGAAGGGAACCTAAGGGCTAGGCGGCGGATGAGAAGGGCCAAGGAGCTTCTTGCCTCCATTGGGCTTGAAAGGGATAGAGTGGGGCTGTTCATGAGGTCAGGAAAGGGACCGAATAGATTGGCCAATATCGTTGAGGATTTGCTCAGAGAAGCTTCAAAGCTACCACCCTCCCCCGTGTTTAAGTATGCGAAAAGGGAGGGGTAGCATGGAATACTGGAAGGGTGAATAATGGGGTATTGGGTAATGGAAGACCAAGCCTAAGGAGACAAGGGAAATGATTACTGCCGAGCAAAAACCCATTGATGAGATAAGAAAGATGATTGCGCCTTATAAGAGATTACTTGTCCTTGGGTGCGGATCATGTGTGGCAGAGTGTGCTGCTGGTGGAGAGAAAGAGGTGGCCATGCTGGCCTCGGCCCTACGGATGGTGGCCAAGATGAACAATGAAGATGTGCTCATTGAGGAAAAAACTGTGGAAAGGCAATGTGTTAGGGATTTCATATTGCCGCTTGACGAGATCATTGAGCGCTATGACGCGGTGCTTTCCCTTGCCTGTGGCGCGGGTGTGCAAGCGGTCTCCGAGATATTCGAAGAAGTTCCTATCATACCCGCCCTCAACACGGAGTTCCTTGGTGAGACAAAAGAACAGGGGCTCTGGGTGGAGAACTGCGTGGGGTGTGGAGACTGCATGCTTTACTATTTTGGTGGAATATGCCCCTTGGCTCGATGCTCAAAGCAATTGCTGAATGGGCCTTGCGGAGGATCCCGCAATGGTAAATGCGAAGTGGATCCAGATGTTCGCTGCGCCTGGCAATTGATTATTGAAAGGCTCGAAAGATTCGACGCCCTGGATAGACTGGAGGCAATCTACCCGCCCAAGGATTGGTCAAAGAGGTTTGGATTTGGTCCCAGAAAAATAGTCAGGGAGGATCAGCAGAAGTGAGCAACGGACTATCTCTAAAAGAAATCCTGGAGCAAGGGAACTTTGCTGTTACTGCCGAATGTGGCCCACCAAAAGGGGCAGACGGAGAAGCAGTTCTTAAGAAGGCAGAATTTTTGCGGGGCAAAGTTGATGCAATAAATGTTACTGATAACCAGACTGCCATTGTTCGCATGTCAAGTCTGGCATCTTGCGCCTTATTGAAATCCGTCGGTCTTGATCCAGTGCTCCAAATGGTGGTAAGGGACCGAAATCGCATTGCCCTGCAATCTGATATCCTGGGTGCATCGGCCTTGGGGATAAGGAATGTCTTGTGCCTCTCGGGTGATCATCAGGTCTTTGGAAATCAACCCCAGGCAGTGGGCGTATTTGATCTGGACTCGATCCAGTTTGTTCAGACTGTGAAGGCTATGAGGGACGAAGGGATCATACTGGGAGGGGAGCCTTTGAGCAAAGCGCCCGATATTTTCATAGGAGCTGCAGCGAACCCCTTTGCCGATCCCCTGCGATTCAGGGTTGCGCGTCTTGCAAAGAAGATAAAGGCAGGGGCGGATTTCATCCAGACCCAATGCATTTATAACATTGATCGATTCAAGCAATGGGCTTCGGAGGCTCACGACAGGGGATTGACTGAAAAGGTATTTATTCTAGGGGGAGTTACACCGCTTAAATCCGCGGGTATGGGAAGGTACATGAAGAACAGGGTGGCTGGGATGGACGTGCCTGATCATGTCATAAAGAGAATGGAGGGGGTCCCTAAAAACAAACAAAGGGAAGAAGGTATCCAAATATGTGTGGAGACCATCGAGGAGCTAAAAGAAATCCCCGGGGTCAGAGGGGTTCATATAATGGCTATTGAGTGGGAAGAGGCAGTGGGCGAGATCGTGGAAAGGGCTGGTCTCCTTCCTAGGCCCTCGACACAGTAAAGACTGAGAGCGAGATGCCTGCGAAATACGTTATCCATACTGAACAAAGGCCTAACAGATTCAGGCCATTAACCAGGTCAGGAGTCATCGCCTGGGAAGAGGGCTGCCTTAAGTGCCCTGTGTGCGTAAAGCGACAATGTGTATACGGAGTGTATGATAATATGGGTCTAGATCCCAGGCAGATGATGGACTCCATCGACTATCTTTGCATGAACTGTTTCAGGTGCGTGCAGAGCTGCCCGAAAGAATTGATCCACAAGTCCCTGAATCCTGAATACAAGGCAATGGGCGATTACCACTGGAGCCCGGATATTATCTCGCGGCTGTGGTATCAGGCTGAAACGGGAAAGATTCCGGTTTCAGGTGCTGGTTATCCGGGGCCTTTCGCTGGCGAGGGCTTCGACTCCATGTGGACGGATATGTCCGAGATTGTTCGTCCCACCCGCGACGGAATCCACGGCAGGGAGTACATAAGCACTATGGTTGATCTGGGCTGGAGGCCCGAGTGTCTTTTATTCGGCGAGGACCAAAAAACTAAGGAAATCCGGCCTGAGGTATTAAGCATCCCTGTTCCCATTATCCTGAGAGTCCCTCAATTCGGGGACCTGAGTCGATGGACCTTTGAGGGGTGGGCAAGGGCCGCATCAGAGCTTGAGATACTTTTTGCCCTTCCGCCTGAGCAAATCGTTGGATCAATGGGGCAACAGACACACAGCCTCATGCCGGTACTTGGACAGGGCACGGACGTTGTGAGAGACATCCCAGGAGGCGCCAGAATCGTAGAGATCCCTGATCAACCTGGGATTCAGGCAGTAATTGATGGTATAAGACAGAGCTTTCCCGACACCTTTGTATGCGTAAACGTAGCTATGACAGAGGCCATGGAGCGCAGAGCCCTGGCACTGGTCGATGCGGGTGTGTCCATAATACACCTTGAGGGCACGTGGGACGGTAGATGGCAGGATGATGGGAAAAGCTTTGTAAAAGACGGTCTGCGGGTAGTACACCTGGCGCTGGTAGAAAAGGGCATACGGGATAACGTGACTCTGCTCGCTAGTGGCGGAATTGCCATGGCCGAGCATGTGGCCAAGGCCATTATCTGTGGGGCCGACGCAGTATTTATTGATTTTGCGATCCTTATTGCCCTTGAGTGCAGAATGTGCAGGAGGTGCCTCAAGGACCTGCCATGCCCTGTTGACGTAGCGGGGGCCGAGCCGCAATGGGTGGCTCAAAGGGTGATAAACCTTGTGGGCGCGTGGCACAACCAGTTGCTGGAAGTGATGGGGGCCATGGGCATGAGGGATGCGAGGCGCCTGAGAGGGGAAGCAGGCAGGGCAATGTTTTACGAAGAGCTCGAGGAGGCCACTTTCGGCAGGATGGGACAAATTGAGGAGGGCGCAGAGCTTGAGTAACAAAGAAGGATTCGAGTTTCCAGAAGTTATCCGAACCCCGTCCAGATTTCGCAATCCCATAGGGAAATACAGACTGTATAGGACTGAGGCCTGCGTGGCCTGTGGCAGATGTGTTGAGGTGTGCCGCTACGGCGTCCATGTGATGAGGCGGGGGGAGCCCTTTGTGAAGAACCATTACCTGTGTGTGGGGCCGGACTGCCCGGAGCCGTGCTACAAGGTGTGCCCTGAGGGTGCATTATCCATAAGAAAGAACCCGGATTTCGAGGCACTGGGTGATTTCAGGTGGACAGCGGATCTTCTAGCCAGCACGTGGTATATGGCGGAGACGGGCAAAATGCCCCCCGGCGGCCTCGAGTATAAAATAGGAGAGTCCCGAGGGGGATTCGACAGGCTTCGCTTAGTGTTTCGCAAGGGCTGTGAACTGGACGTTGCCGATAGTGAGATAGACATAAGGGTGGAGCTCAATAGAAGAGATGAACTGGCGCATAAGCTATGCATTGAGGTGCCGTTTTATGGGGGAGGCATGTCGTATGGCTCCATAAGCATCACAACCATGTTGAGCCGGATAAGGGCAGCCAAGGCCCTTGGCACCTTTTGCTGTACCGGAGAAGGAGGTTATCCTGACGAGCTGAAGCCCTATGATGATTATGTGATTACTCAAGTGGCTACGGGACTGTTCGGGGTGAGGGAGGAGACCATTCAGAGGGTGCGCATGGTGGAGTTCAAATATGCGCAGGGAGCAAAGCCCGGCCTGGGCGGACATCTCCTTGGTGATAAGGTAACTCCTGGCGTGGCGCGCATGAGAGAGGCTGTGGTGGGTTATCCCCTTTTTTCACCATTTCCATTTCACAGCGTATATTCGGTAGAAGACCACAAAAAACATGTGGACTGGATAAAATCTATAAATCCAAAGGCGGTTGTCTCGGTGAAGGTCTCCACACCCACTGACGTAGACATGGTAGCGGTGGGGAGCTATTATGCGGGCGCCCATGTCATCCATCTTGACGGAAGTTACGGAGGCACAGGGGCTGCCCCCGAGATTGCAAAGAAAAATATCGCAATGCCCATTGAGTATGCTGTGCCGCGTGTTCACAGGTTTCTGCAAGAAGAAGGTGTAAGGGATAAGATAACTGTTGTAGCAAGCGGGGGTATACGTACCCCCCATGATGTGGCGAAGATCATTGCCCTGGGGGCAGATGCAGTGGTAACAGGTACTGCTGACCTTGTGGCCCTGGAGTGTGTAAGGTGCCACAATTGCGAAAGCGGGAGAGGCTGTGCTAGGGGGATTGCCACTACTGATCCGGAGCTTATGGAGCTAATAGATCTGGATTGGGGCACCCAGAGAATCATTAATATGTTTATGGCATGGAGGGGGGAATTAATCCGGATTCTCAAGAGATTGGGCATGAAGAGTATCAAAGAGTTGGTGGGGCGAACAGATTGCCTGGTTCATTTGGATCATATTAAAGAAGACCGGAGACAGGGGTTAGCCATAGGGACTTAGGCCTGAGGCGTAAGACCTAGGGAGAGGAACAGAGGTCGAATTCTACAGTGGGATATCGAAGGTACTATGGGACATGTGGAGCGGATAAGAAGAATAATTAGCTCAAGAGCCAAACTTATAAGAGGACTTCCCCCAATCAGGCTGGAGGCGCGGGAGGAGGAGGGGGGCTGCGGTGTAACAGGATTTGCTTGCAGTGTGCGTGTGAGAGGCAAGCACATTTTTGAGCCTTCCAAGCAGATGCACAACAGAGGCAATGGCCTAGGCGGGGGAATTGCCGCCATGGGCCTTGACCCCAAAATGCTTGGAGTATCCGAAGATATCCTTGAGCAAGATTATATGCTTCAGATTGCTGTACTGGAAGAAGGAGTCATGTCCAGGCTGGAAAAAGGGTTCATTGAGCCGGTATTTGACGTACATTATGCTGGACCGCTACCCCATGTGGAGGATTACAGGGATATTCCGGGCCTTAAAGTAAAGCCACCCGACGTGTGGCGGTATTTTGTCCGCGTTAAGGCTGAGGTACTGGAGCGTTTTGTTGAGGAAAATGGGTTGCAGGAATTGAAGGACAGACAGGCTGAAGATGAGTTTGTCTATCAGAATAGCTTCAAGATCAATAAGACGTTTTATGACGCCTATGGGAAACAGAGGGCCTTCGTGCTGTCCCACGGCAGGAATTTTTTTATACTGAAAATTGTGGGATATGCAGAGCAGGTAGTTCAATATTACATGCTGGATAACTTTAAGGCACACATCTGGATTGCTCATCAGCGCTATCCCACAAAGGGTAAGGTCTGGCATCCGGGTGGAGCACACCCCTTTATTGGACTGAATGAAGCCCTTGTTCACAATGGAGATTTTGCCAATTACTACTCAGTGACTGAGTATCTAAGGCAACGCAACATATATCCCCTTTTCCTGACCGATACAGAGGTCTCGGTATTGCTTTTTGACCTATACAGTCGAGTGTACGGTTATCCTTTGGAGTATGTAATTGAGGCCCTTGCCCCCACCATGGAAAGGGACTTTGATCAACTCCCAGCCGAGAAGCAGGAAATCTACAGTGCCATACAGGCTACACATATCCACGGATCTCCCGATGGGCCCTGGTTTTTCATAATTGCGCGCAATGATACTGAAAATCATCGTTTCCAACTTATCGGTATTACAGACACAGCCATGCTCCGGCCACAGGTATTTGCGCTGCATGACGGCCAAATCAGGGTGGGTTTAATTTGCTCGGAGAAACAGGCCATTGATGCAACGCTGAGGAGCCTGGCCAACGAGGACCCACGGGTGGGCACCGTGGCTGACAAATATTGGAACGCACGTGGAGGCAGCCACACCGATGGTGGGGCCTTCATATTTAATGTTGACCCAATCCCTGGCAATGAGGCAGAGTGCAGCTTGACCTGCATTGACAAATTCGGTAGAGAGGTGAAAGTACCTGAAGGGCAAATACCATATGTCCCCGGAGCCCCTTACCACTCCACGGATGTGACAGGTGGCGGCAGGTTTGATCTCGACGAATTTTTCGATCTTCACAGACCGGATCTGCTTATCCAATTTCTAAAAAATGGTATAAGGGACTGGGGCTATGCGGACCTTGTGGAGTGCATGAATGAGATAAAGGGCCGGGCCCTTAAGAATGATGCCCATTTTGAAGTGGCCTTTGAGGCAATTACATACTTGATTGACTATCGTTACCCTACTTACAATAAGAAAAGAAGATCCATCTTGCAAATCCTGAATCATTCGCTGGACAGCATACTGCAGCAATTCCCTAGGCTTGATGAACAGGGCGCAGATACCGCGTACCGGGTTATTGACTGGGGTACGCGGCATCTTCTGAGGGGACCTCTAAAAGATGAAAAGGTGCTAATAATAGATGGCTCGCTGTTTGCTCCTGAGGGAGAGGATTCCGATAGCCGTCTGATGGTAGAGGCTTATTTCCGTGGATGGAGGAAGTTTATCGTTTTCGGCCTGAGGGGGCAGAGGTTCCACGGGTGTGGCTTTGGGCCTGATTCTGGGGGAGTGAGGATCGATGTTTATGGCAGCTCAGGGGACTACCTTGGCTCTGGTATAGATGGCATGAGCATCTATGTGCATGGTAACGGCCAGGACCAATTGGGCCAGATAATGAAGTCAGGGAAACTCGTTATCTATGGGGACACGGGTCAGACTTTCATGTATGGGGCGAAGGGAGGGGAGGTCTATGTGATGGGCAATGCTGCTGGCAGACCACTGATAAACGCCGTGGGCAGGCCGAGGGTAGTGATAAACGGCACGTGCCTGGATTACCTTGCAGAGTCATTTATGGCAGGAGATCCCTTGAGGGGCGGGGGCTTCGTTGTGCTAAACGGGATGACCTTCGACGATGATGGAAATGTTATCCCTCAGCCCACTCCTTATCCTGGGTCCAATCTCTTCTCCCTTGCCTCAGGCGGGGCAATCTATGTGCGGGACCCTGGGGGCCAGGTTGGGGAAGAGCAGCTAAATGGGGGAGAAATTGTCTCTATGACAGAAAGGGATTGGGAGCTTATTGTGCCTTACCTTGAGGAGAACGAACGGCTTTTTGGCATTTCGATAGAAAAACATCTTTTGCGTGTAAACGGCCGCCAGCTTGACCCTATTGAAATCTATCGCAAGGTTCAACCAAAAGGAAGGACTGAGACAGAGGCCGATGGCCTCGAAGAATGGGGTGAATAATGAAGCTTGATCAACCCAGGGCCCTTCTTGCCCTGGAAGATGGCGCAGTGTTTGAGGGCTGGTCATTCACTGGACACGGAGAGGTGTCCGCCGAGGTGGTCTTTAACACGGCCATGTCAGGTTATCAGGAGATATTGACTGATCCTTCATATGCTGGCCAGATGGTGACTATGACATATCCCCTGATCGGGAATTATGGAATCAATGATGAAGACATTGAATCAGAGGGGGTCCAGGTTGCAGCCTTCCTGGTAAAGGAGTATCAAGAGTTTCCCAGCAACTGGAGGGCAAGGATCAGTCTGGCTGACTACCTCCAGGCATTTAATGTGCTTGGGGTGGAAGGAATTGACACCCGTGCCCTTACAAGGCATATACGGCTCCAGGGGGCCATGATGGGTGTGCTTTCCACGATAGACCTTGATCGTGATTCATTGATTGAGAAGGCCAGGGGCGCGCCAAGCATGCTGGGGAGGGATCTGGTCAAAGACGTCACGTGCACAAGGCCATATCTATGGTGGAAGGGCAGGCCCGAGCCCATCGAAGGGGAGCTTGATTCATTTGAATGGCCCGAGGGAAGAGGCCAATGGAAGGTGGTGGCGGTAGATTATGGCATCAAATTCAATATATTGAGATCTCTGGCGAGAAGAGGCTGCAATGTCCTTGTAGTGCCCGCCACTACAACCTCAGATCAGATAGACAAACTTGAACCTGATGGGTTGTTCCTCAGCAATGGGCCGGGGGACCCTGCTGCGGTGACATATGCTGTGGATACTATAAGAGAGCAACTGGGAAAACGGCCCACCTTTGGTATATGCCTGGGGCATCAGTTATTGGGCCTGGCACTGGGAGGAAGGACGTATAAATTGAAATTTGGCCATCGAGGGGCTAACCAGCCCGTGAAGGATCTTTCTACAGGCAAGGTGGAGATAACGTCGCAGAACCATGGGTTTTGTGTTGATATGGACTCGCTGAAAGGGGCGGATATTGAACTCAGCCATATCAATCTGAATGACAATACCCTTGAAGGACTTGTTCACAGGAAGATTCCTCTGTT
The DNA here is from genome assembly GCA_964485655.1 of uncultured Desulfobacteraceae bacterium. Taxonomy (GTDB): domain Bacteria; phylum Desulfobacterota; class DSM-4660; order Desulfatiglandales; family Desulfatiglandaceae; genus B111-G9. The sequence continues at coordinate 22,227 of CAZAKC010000006.1, read as the reverse complement.
TTCCGTTCAATATCATCCCGAGGCATCCCCCGGACCCCATGATGCGGGATATCTTTTTGACCGGTTTGTGGCAATGATGGAGAGGGAAGGGCGGTAAAGTGCCAAAAAGAGATGATATAAAGAAAATATTGATCATTGGCTCAGGTCCGATTGTGATAGGCCAGGCATGTGAGTTTGATTACTCCGGTACTCAGGCCTGCAAGGCCCTCATGGAGGAGGGCTATGATGTGGTATTGATTAATAGCAACCCTGCCACCATCATGACTGACCCTGGTATGGCTCACCATACCTATATCGAACCTATTACCCCGGAGTTCCTCGCAAAGGTGCTGGAGCGGGAGCGGCCCGATGCAGTGCTTCCCACTTTAGGGGGCCAGACCGGCCTTAACACGGCCGTACAGGTTGCGAGAACAGGCCTGCTTGAGCAACTGGGCATAGAGCTGATCGGAGCATCTTTACCCGTGATTCTGAAGGCCGAGGACAGGGAACGGTTCCGTGATGCCATGAGCAATATTGGACTGCGGGTGCCCGAGAACGGCATCGCCAGAAATATGGACGAAGTCTATGAAATTGCGGAAAAAATTGGTTTCCCTATTATCATAAGGCCTAGCTTTACCCTCGGGGGTACTGGCAGCGGAGTGGCATATAACAGGGAGGAACTGGAGGTACTTGCCAAGACGGGCCTGGATGCCAGTATGATCTCGGAGATTATAATGGAAGAGTCCCTCATAGGGTGGAAAGAGTTCGAGTTGGAGGTTATGAGGGACTTTAAAGACAACGTGGTAATCATATGCTCCATTGAAAACTTTGATCCCATGGGGGTGCACACGGGCGACAGCATTACGGTGGCACCCGCCCAGACTCTCACTGACCGGGAATATCAAGATATGCGCGATGCTGCCATAGCGATCATAAGGGAGATAGGAGTTGAGACAGGAGGATCCAATATCCAATTCGCCATTCACCCGGAAACGGGCGAGAAGGTGGTCATAGAGATGAACCCCAGGGTGTCGCGCAGTTCCGCACTCGCTTCCAAGGCGACAGGTTTTCCCATTGCAAAGATAGCAGCCAAGCTGGCCGTTGGATATACACTTGACGAGCTGGCCAATGATATTACCAGAGAGACTAAAGCATCCTTTGAGCCCACCATTGATTACTGTGTGGTAAAGTTTCCGAGATGGGCATTTGAAAAATTTCCCGGCGCAGAGGACGTCCTCACCACTTCCATGAAGTCTGTAGGTGAGGCCATGGCTATAGGGAGAACTTTCAAGGAGGCACTGCAGAAGGCCATAAGATCTCTTGAGATAAGCCGTTACGGGTTGGGATCAGACCATCCTCATCCGCCCGAGACGCAACTCGATGATGGGCAAATTGAACAAGGGCTTATTAATCCAAACTCCAAAAGAATTTTTTACATAAGGGAAGCATTGAGAAGGGGCATGGAGCTTGAAAGGGTCTATGAACTTACCAAGATTGACCGCTGGTTCCTCCACCATATTAAGGAGATCTATCAGGTGGAACAAGAACTCCATGACCTTGCCCATAAGGGCCTGGGCATCGAGCAATGGGATAGATACCTGTGGAGGCGGATCAAGGGCTATGGGTTCTCTGATATACAGTTGGCCAATATCTTAGGTACCAATGAGCAGTGCATAAGAGACCACAGAATGAACAAGGGTGTCGAAGCGGTCTATAAACTGGTTGATACTTGCGCTGCTGAGTTCGAGGCCTATACCCCTTATTATTATTCAACGTATGAACAGGAAAATGAGATCCGCATTTCAGATAATAAAAAGGTGGTGATTTTGGGTGCTGGCCCTAACCGTATCGGCCAGGGCATCGAGTTTGACTATTGCTGTGTTCAGGCCTCCATCGCGCTGCGGGAAATGGGCATTGAGAGCATTATGGTTAATAGCAATCCCGAAACGGTGAGTACGGATTATGACACATCAGATAGACTATACTTTGAGCCCCTGACAAGAGAAGATGTACTCAACATAGTGGAGCAGGAAAAACCCGAAGGGGTTATTGTGCAGTTTGGTGGCCAGACCCCTTTAAATATTTCTGTTGCCCTGGCCGAAGCGGGCGTGAGGATCCTTGGCACTTCTCCTGACAGCATAGATAGGGCGGAGGACAGGGACCGGTTCCAGGAGATGTTACGCAAACTTGAGATCCTGCAGCCAGACAACGGGATTGCCACAGATGTGGCTGAGGCCCTTGCGGTGGCAGAAAAGATCGGCTATCCCGTGATGGTGCGCCCCTCCTTCGTACTGGGCGGGAGGGCAATGGAGATTGTCTATGACAGAAAGGACCTGGAGTATTACATTAAGACGGCTGTAGATGTTTCACCAGGCAAACCAGTCCTCATAGATAGATTTCTGGAGGATGCCACAGAAATTGATGTGGATGCTATCTCGGACGGCCAAAAGACTATAATCGGTGGGATTATGGAGCACATTGAGGAAGCGGGAATCCACAGCGGTGACAGCGCATGTGTGTTGCCACCAATCAGTCTTGAACAGGACATCATAGAGCAGATACAGGATCACACGCGGGCCATAGCCAGGGAGCTGGGTGTGATGGGACTGATGAATATTCAGTACGCGGTGAAAAACAAAGTAGTGTATGTGTTAGAGGTAAATCCACGCGCCTCCAGAACCATACCTTTTGTGAGTAAAGCCACAGGGGTTCCCCTGGCAAAGCTTGCAACAAAGGTAATTATGGGGATGAGCCTTGAGGAGCTAGGGCTCACCGAAGAAGTGATTCCATCCCATGTGTCGGTAAAGGAATCGGTATTTCCGTTTGCAAGATTCCCTGGGGTTGATACCATCCTGGGCCCGGAGATGAAGTCTACAGGCGAAGTGATGGGCATTGACCGGACATTCGCTATGGCCTTTGCCAAGTCTCAACTCGCAGCAGGACAAAATATACCCGCCTCTGGGACGGTTTTCATGAGCGTCAAAGATGAAGACAAGATGGGACTGCTGGAAGTCGCCTTCACCCTGTATGATCTGGGTTTTAGGATAGTGGCTACCAGGGGTACCTCTGCATTTTTGCTCTCCCATGGGATAAAAAACGAGAAAGTTAACAAGGTGAGAGAAGGGCGACCAAATATTGTGGACATGATTAAAAACGGAGAGATCGATCTGGTCATCAATACCACAAGCGACAAGAAGGCCATCGCAGAGTCTTATGAAATCAGGCGCAGTGCTCTGACCTTTAATATTCCCTATACGACAACCCTTGCAGGTGCAAAGGCAACTGCTATGGCCATTAAGGCCCTGAATGAGGGGAGACTTGAAGTGGTGAGCCTGCAGGAGTATCATGAAAAAAGACGGGCGTGAGGCATAGGGCAGTAGGGGTAAGAAATAAAAGGCGTGGGACAAAAGGTGACGATACCAAGGCAATATAATATCACAATAAATAATTGCAGGGCCCCAATTATGCTGGATGAAAGGCCACGGGAGGAGTGCGGGATTTTTGCTGTTTACGGACATTCCGAGGCGGCGAAGCTTACCTATTTCGGCCTTTATGCATTACAGCATCGGGGGCAGGAGAGCGCAGGTATAGTCAGTTCTGACGGAAAATGCGTTATGGAATACAAGGCAATGGGCCTTGTCCCTGATATTTTTAACGAGCAGATTCTGGATACGTTGCGCGGTGATATGGCCCTTGGTCATGTCAGATATTCTACTACGGGCTCTTCTCTGCTCATAAACGCCCAGCCCTTCCGAATCCATTACTCAGGGAAATCCTTTGCGATCGCACACAACGGTAACCTGGTGAATGCGCGGCTCATAAGGGAGAAGCTGGAGAACGAAGGATCCATATTTCAGACCAGTATGGACACTGAGATAGTGCTTCACCTAGTGGCCAAAAATATGAAAAAGGGCCTTGAGCAGGCTATGATTTCTACCATGGAGCAAGTAAAGGGAGCGTATTCCATGGTCATCATGACGGAAGATACCATGGTGGTGGTCAGGGACCCGAACGGGTTCAGACCCCTTTGCCTTGGCACCCTTAACGGCGGGTACGTAATCGCATCTGAGACTTGCGCCTTTGACTTGGTGGAGGCCGAGTACGTGAGAGATGTTCGCCCCGGAGAGATCCTGATTATAAATAAGGACGGACTCAGAAGCATATATCCCAAAATCCAGGCGCGCAAGAGCCAGTGTATATTTGAACTGATATACTTTGCCAGGCCTGACAGCGATGTGTTTGGCCAGAATGTTTACCTGTTCCGGAAAAAGCAGGGGGAACTGCTTGCTGAAGAATTTCCCCTTGATGTGGATCTGGTGATGCCTTTCCCTGACTCTGGCAACTATGCTGCGATAGGTTATACACAGTGCTCAGGAATACCTTTTGAGATGGGAGTGATCAGGAATCACTACGTGGGAAGGACTTTTATTCAACCCTCTCAGAGCATGAGGGACTTTGGTGTCAAGGTTAAATTGAATCCCGTGAAGGAGCTTCTCAAACGCAAGCGTGTGCTGATAATTGAAGACTCCATCATCAGGGGCACCACAGCTAGAACCAGAGTGAAGACCTTACGGCAGGTAGGGGCAAAGGAAGTGCATATGCTTGTAAGTTGCCCCCCGCACCGCTTTCCCTGTCACTACGGAATTGACTTTTCCAGTAGGGGAGAATTGATAGCAGCCCGGAAATCTGTTCCGGAGATACGAGACTTTCTGGGACTTGACAGCCTTGGTTATCTTTCCATTGATAATCTCGTAAAGGCCACCCACATACCCCGCAACGAATTGTGCCTCGCCTGTTTTGATGGGCAGTACCCTGTTGCTATAGACTATGGGTTCACAAAGTATTGTTTAGAATAAATTAGGATTCGGTAACTGGAGCTTTTTGCTGAGCCCTTGGCCAAGTTATAATTCGACCTAGTCCAAAATTTCCTACAATTTTGTAGAATAATATGATATGAATGTCATTCCTGAGGAAGAGGAGGCATTGTCTGTTTTGATCTATTGTAGTTACAATTGAATTTAATAAGATGGCTAGTAGAAGCAATAAAAATATGTCGATGGCAGGTCTGCTGCGCAGACCAGGCCCAATGCCTGATGAGATCGCCTGCCTGTACGAGATTACAAAGGCGATCCATTCCACCCTTGATCTGCGTCGTGCCCTGTACAAAGTCCTTGATCTCCTCTCAGAGATGCTAGGCATGAAAAGAGGGTCTATAACCTTGCTGGATCTCCAGACCTCAGAGATTCACATAGAAGTGGCCCATGGCCTATCCCATTCTGCGAGGACCAGAGGGCGCTATAAACTGGGCGAGGGGGTAACAGGAAAAGTCACTGAATCGGGCAGGCCTATGGTAGTGCCCAAGATTGACGAAGAGCCCTTGTTTCTGGACAGGACAGGGGCCAGGAAGAGGATAGATAAATCAAGAATTTCTTTTATTTGTGTACCCATAAAAGAGGGAAACAGGGTGATTGGCACCCTGAGTGCTGATCGCGTGTTTGAGGGTGAAGGGCCTCTTGAGGAGGATGTAAGACTTTTGACCATTATCAGCAGCCTCATTGCCCAGAAGGTGGCACTGCTTGAGAAGATCAACAGGGAAAAAAACAGGCTCAGGGAAGAAAACATCAGGCTGAGGAGGGAGCTTAACCGCAAATACAGCTTTAGCAACATAGTTGGAAAAAGCCGTAAGATGCAAGAGGTCTTTCACCTCATTACCCAAGTGGCTAAAAGTAATGCGAATGTGCTCCTGCTGGGGGAAAGTGGTACAGGTAAGGAACTTGTTGCTAATGCCATCCATTACAATAGCCTTAGGGCTCGTAAGCCTCTTGTAAAAGTGAATTGTGCCGCTCTTCCTGCAAACCTGGTGGAGGCTGAATTGTTCGGCTATGAAAGAGGAGCCTTTACAGGCGCTACGCGCTCAAAGGAGGGTAAATTCGAACTGGCAAACGGGGGAACAGTGTTTCTGGATGAGATAGGCTCCCTGGCTCTGGATGCCCAAGGGAAGCTTCTGCGGGTCCTGCAAGAAAAAGAAGTGGAAAGGCTGGGGAGCACCAGGACCAGGAAAGTTAACATTCGGCTCATTGCAGCGTCTAACAAGGATCTGGCTCAAGAAGTAGAAAGGGGAAATTTCCGGGAGGACCTATTTTACAGGTTGAATGTTTACCCCATATACCTTCCCCCACTGAGAGAAAGGGAGGCGGATATACTGCTGTTGGCGGATTATTTCCTAGAAAAATATGCCAAGGAGTACGGAAAGGATATAAGGAGAATTTCAACCCCTGCCATTGATGCCCTTATGCAATATCATTGGCCGGGCAATGTGAGGGAGCTGGAAAACTGCATGGAAAGGGCAGTGTTGCTGTGTGAGGAGCAGGTAATTCACACCTACCATTTACCACCCACATTGCAAACAGCAAGAGATACCGACACGGTGCAGTCTCAATCCCTGAAAGAGGCCGTAGAGCGTTTTGAGATGGATTTGATAATAGATGCGCTCAAAAATACTCGGGGCAACATGAGACAGGCTGCCAAGACCCTTCGAACAACCGAGCGGATATTTGGCTACAAGGTAAAAAAGTATAATATTAATCCCAGGCAATACAGGTAGCCTATGGATTAGCCCACCTGCAACTGGTAAGATTTTTCTATCGCCTTCACAAGCTGCGTGAGGGTATGATTCACGGGGGCGGATATGCCAAGTGCCTTGGCTTCCCGCACTATCGCGCCGTTTATAAAATCCACCTCGGTGGGCCTTCGATTAAGCACGTCTTGCAGCATGGAGGCTACATTGGCTGCTGTGGCTTTGCACACATCTATAACCTTTAGGGGTGGATCTTCATATGGCAGATCGATTCCCTTGACCCTTGCCACCTCCACTGCCTCTGCCACGGCCAGCTCCATCAAGCTCTTCGTCTCTTGTAGTTCAGGCAACACGCCGTTACGAAGATGCGTTATTGCAGTAAGGGCGTTAATACCCACATTCACTATAAGTTTGCCCCAGATAAGGCCCTGGACATTGTGAGAAGATCTGGTCTCAAAGCCTGCCTCATTAAAAGCTGACACTATGGCAGGGATTGACTGGGGATTGCCTGTTAGCGGGCCTAAAAACGTCTGACCTTTTCCAGCATGTCTGATATGTCCCGGCCCAAGAACTGTCGCTCCTTCTGAGGTAACCCCTCCCAGGACGCGATGCTCACCAAGGGCCGATGCCAGCGTCTCTACATTTCCCACACCATTCTGGAGCGATAGGACAAGGGTGTGGTTGTCAATGACGCCAGCGAGTTGCCGGGCTACTTCCGCTGTCTTGCCGGCCTTTACGCATATCAGGACAAGGTCAACGCCCTTGAGCCGTAGATGTGTGTCTACTGGAACTCTTTGTGAGAAATTGCCTTCCGGGCTTTCAACCCTAATCCCACTCTTATTGATCAGTGCAGCCCTTTGCTCTTTGTAATCGAGAAGGCTCACCTCATGACCTGCCCTGCTCAATGAGGCACCAAAAAGGCAGCCCATGGCACCAGGTCCTACACAGACAATTTTCATATGTTCCTCCTGCGTATGGAACAGGATCTCATATTTTTTTTGCCTCTTCAGCACTCATTGTAAAGCTATGTTCGGCACCCGGGAATATCCGTTGTTCCACTTCCTCTTTATATTGGACCAAGGCCTCCTTGATCATTGGTGATAGATTGATATATTGCTTTACAAATTTCGGGGTAAAGCGTTCAAACAAGCCCACTAGATCGTGATAAACTAGCACCTGTCCGTCGCAGTCTTTGCCCGCGCCTATTCCAATAGTTGGGATAGTCAACTCTTCCGTGATCCTGGCTGCCAGCAGGTCAGGGATGCATTCCATCACGATCATAAATGCACCCGCGTTTTCCAGGTCCCTTGCGGATTGAATTAAGGCCTTTGCACTGTCTGCATCCTTGCCCTGGACTTTGAATCCACTTAGCTTTGTGGCCGTCTGAGGGGTGAGGCCTATATGGGCACACACGGGTATGCCAGCATTAACAATGGCTTCAACCACGTGGGCCATCTCAGAGCCTCCTTCCAGCTTCACACAATCACATGCAGCCTCTTTTATAAATCGACCGGCATTGTCAATCGCCTTGTGAATACTGCTCTGATATGACATGAAGGGCATGTCGCCTATGATGAAGCCGTATTTCGCTCCGCGGCTGACGGCTCTGCAATGGTGAAGCATTTCCTCCATTGTAACAGGCACTGTTGAATCATAACCCAACACTACCATGCCGAGGGAATCTCCCACCAGGATTGTGTCGATACCCACCTCGTCCACCAGTCTGGCCGTGGGGTAATCGTATGCTGTTACCATTGTGATTTTTTCACCGTCCTGCTTTTTCCTGTGTAGCTCTGCAATCGTAACCTTTTTTCTTTCCATATCTATCCCCCTTTAGTCATCAAAAGCTCAAATTTCCAATAGCGGGCTTTGTAGCAAAAAAGCTAAGTTGACGCCGATCAGAATATTGAATTTATACCCCACTGCCTAGGTTGGATTATCGTATTAAAAAAGGCCTTTCGGTCGGACCACCGAAAGACCCATTTTAATCAGACAAGTGCAGGTCTAATTCAGACCGTCCCAGTCATCCTCAAGCTGATCCAGGCGGCCCCACCGTAAAACGATTCAGGCATTTGATGCTGAGAGTCCTTAATTGTTTGAGGATCTCTCTGCATGTTTTTGATAAAAATCCTATCCCATAGTGCCGGATCTTGTCAACCCAAAGTTATGAGCTAACTCTGCCTTGATTTTATCCCCTTTCATGTGGCATGCAAGACAGTTAGTCTTTTTGGATCCCTGTGGGTATCGCAGGCCGTTACGCAAGCCTGAAAACAGGAACGAGAACCTCGCCGAGCGAATAGGTATCGCCTTTTACCAAATGGCTTCCCATGCGTACTGTTTTGCCTATGAGATCCATGTTTGCACTATCAGGAGAAATCCCTTCCAGGTTTCCCATTATATAGGGCCCTTCATGCAGTTCCACCATGGCTATGATGTAGGGCGGTTTCCTTCCTTCAGGTGCAACCCGTATTACCGTAAAAGTGCGTATGGTCCCTTCACCCTTTAGAGGCAGCTCTTCAAACTCCCGGCCACTACACTCACGGCACACTGCCATAGGAGGAAAATTGACCGCACCGCATTTATCGCATTTGAGACCGATGATTCGGTTTTCTTGAAGGTTTTCCTGGTATTTCTTATAAGTGATGGGGTATTGCATATCTCAGCTCCTAAGAATAATGTTGCATACTGTTCCCAGGTCACCACCAAGGGTATCCACTAAGCCTATCTTGGCTCCTTCCACCTGGCGCTGTCCGCATTCGCCCCTCAACTGTTCCACGATTTCTGTGACCTGCGCCGCACCTGTAGCACCGATGGGGTGGCCTTTTGCCTTTAGCCCTCCGGAAGGGTTGACCACCACCTTGCCACCAAAGGTGGTTTCCCCTTTGGTGGCAGCATCAAAACCCTTACCAAAATCATAGAGGCCGAAGCTTTCTAAGGCGAGCACTTCAGCTATGGTAAAGCAATCATGCAGCTCTACCAGATCAATTTCATCTGGCCTCAAGCCTGCCTGTGAGGATGCTTGCCTGAAAGCCTCCTCCCTCGCCTTCACTCTGGTAAGATCTTGTTGCAGGTAAAGGGGCCCACATGCCGCCTGACCCATGCCCGCTATATAGATTGGTTTGTTAACAAGATCCTTTGCTTTGCCAGCCTCAGCTATTACTACTGCGGCGGCCCCATCTGAGAAAGGGCAGCAATCAAACAATTGAAGAGGGTCAGCAACCATCATGCTGTTGAGCACCGTATCCACGTCGATTTCTTTTTGAAAGTGCGCTTTGGGATTCATAGCACCGTGACGATGGTTCTTGACTGCAATTTCTGCAAGGTGGCGTTTAAGGTCAGGGAGAGGGATTCCATATTTTGCCGAGTACATGTGTGCAGCCATGGCAAAGACCCCGGGGAATGTTATGCCAGCGCCATATTCATGCTGGGCCTGGGAGGCCATGGCAAAAGTTCTGGTCGCAAGGGATGTACCCATAATGGTGGCTCTCTCGGTGCCTCCTGCCAACACGAGATCATACACGCCACCAGCAACCAGCAATGCAGCATGCCTTATGGCTACAGTGGCAGTGGCGCATGCACACTCAAAACGCACTGCAGGGGCCGATGTGGCGAGCCCCAGCTCGGAGTGGGCAAAGGGCGCCATGTGGAGTTGACCTTCTTCAAAGCCCCCCAGACAATTGCCGAAGAAGAGAGCCTGGACGTCTTTAGGTTCAATGTTGGATTTTTCCATGGCCTCAAGTCCTGCTTCGGCAAACATCTCCAGATTCGTCTTTTCTGATACACCAAATTTTGTCATTGCTACGCCTAGTACAGCTACTTCTCTCATTGTTTTCCTCCCAATGAAAATCCCCCCAACCCTCCTTTAGTAAAGGGGGGGCAGTAATTCAGTCTATGTACGGGTATTATGCTCACTGGTGGCAATCTCTTGGAATCTCCGAGCACCACCTTCTCATAGCAATGTTTCTTCCTTCGGTCAAAATGGAATTCCGAACGGATCAAAACGGCATAGAATGAAATGAGAATATGTTCAGCCTAGTTGACTTATGGAACATTGCTATGTATCTAACCGCCTAGAATCCGGCCGATGATCATCCTCTGCACCTCAGAGGTTCCTTCGACGATCTGAAGCACCTTGGCACCTTTATATATCCGGGATACCAGATATTCACTCATATAGCCGTATCCGCCATGTATCTGAACAGCATCACTTGCCACCTTTTCGGCCATCTCTGATGCATATAGTTTGGCCACTGTGGCCTCAAAGGTATGATTTCTTCCCTGGTCCTTCAGCCAGGCGGCCTTCAGGTATTGATTTCTTGCCAGTTCTATGGACACTGCCATATCCGCTAATTTGAACTGGACAGCTTGAAAATCAAAAATCGGTCGGCCAAACTGTACCCTTTCTCTAGCATATCGGACCGATTCATCAAGACAGGCCTGGGCCATGCCCACAGAAATGGCAGCTATGCTTATGCGACCTGTCTGTAGGACCTCCAGGTGTTGGGCAAATCCCCTTTCCGGATTGCCCAGCATGTTTTCTTCAGGTATGCGACAATCCTCAAATATAACTTCATGCGTGGCTGAGCCATGCCATGCTATCTTGTCATACCGCTTGCCCAGACGGAAGCCTGTAGCGGTCTTAGGCACGATAAACGCTGATATGACATTCCTGCCTTTATCTCGCCTTTCGGTAACTGCGGCAGTCAGAATTATTGAGGCATTGTCAAGGCCAATGTTAGTGATAAATTGCTTGGTACCGTTTATAACCCATTCGTTTCCTTCAAGCACAGCCGTGGTCTGGATGGAAGCAGCATCTGAGCCCGCATTGGGCTCTGTGAGGCCGAAGGCACCTATTTCAACTCCTTTGGCAATAGGGACAAGCCATTTTTTCTTTTGTTCTTCAGTACCAAATGCGTAAAGTTCCTGGGCAACTATACTTGTGGTTACGTCTAACAGAGCCCCCAGTGTCATATCGCCCCAGGAAAGCTCCTCTATACACACATGCATGCCCACCCAATCCCCGCCACTTCCCCCATATTCCTCTGGGAAGGGAATGCCCATCATTCCCAATTCTGCCATCTGTGCCATAATGTCATAAGGGTACTGGCCGGTTTTTTCAATTTGTTCGGAGCGGGGCCGGATGACCTCACGGGCAAAATCCCGGGCCATGTCCCGGATCATCTTGTGTTCTTCTCTTAAATCAAAGTCCATAGGTGTGCGACCGTTATCGCCTAATGCCTGACGCCTTGAGCCTTATGCCCTGATTCGTTCTACTTCCCTGCCATGCGAAGGGCGGCGTCAAGTCTAATTGTAGTACCATTTAACATTGGGTTCTCGACAATATGTCTGGCGAGTATTGCGAATTCCGACGGTTTTCCTAGCCTCGAAGGAAAAGGTACCATCTTAGCAAGAGACTCTTTGACCTTGTCTGGGAGCCCGCGAAGCATAGGCGTATCAAAAAGTCCAGGGGCGATGGTCATGACCCGTATTCCCAACTCTGCAAACTCCCTGGCAATCGGAAGGGTGATTCCAGTTATTGCGGCTTTGGAGGCACTGTAAGAGGTCTGGCCAATCTGGCCCTCCCATGCAGCAATAGAAGAGGTATTTATGATGATACCGCGCTCTCCCTCCTCATTGGGTGTATTGTTTGCCATTTTTTGGGCCGCAAATCTGATAACATTCATCGTGCCCATGAGATTGACCTGCATGACTTTGTCAAAGTCGGCCATGGACATGGGGCCTTCTTTGCCCAGTACCTTGGCCGGTATTCCAATGCCGGCGCAATTAACTGCAATGTGAAGGGCTCCAAATTTTTCTACTGCCTGATCAATTGCAGCCTTGACATTTTGTTCATCAGCAACATTGGTCTTCACGAACAGGGCGTTGGCGCCAATTTCAGAGGTGATTTGCTTGGCTTTATCACTGGCAAGATCTGCAACAACAACCCGGGCTCCGTCGGCAGCAAACATCCTCACGCAAGCCTCCCCGAGACCAGAGGCCCCACCTGTAACTATGGCAACACTTCCGTTAACTTCCATTTCCTTAACTCCTATTCACATATATCTTTCTGCTTTTGATCCTCAGCCTTCTAGTTTTAACCTTGCACCTACCGCATTACACTCTTTCTTTGAATTCCTCGCCAAGAAGACCCTCCGGCCTTACCATCAACACCACAATAATGACAAGAAATGCAAAAGTGTTCTTAAACGCAACAGAGATATATGCCCCTGCCAAGCTCTCGGATACTCCTAGGATGAGTCCACCAACGATGGCGCCAGGTAGGCTGTTCAGGCCCCCCAAGATAGCTGCAGCAAACCCCTTGAGAAATGGCTCAAGCATGAAAAAAGGGTCCAGCAATAGCGCGGGAGCGAGGAAAAGCCCTGCGAGCACGCCCAGGAATGCAGCGAGGCCCCAGCTCAGGGCCAGGATTTTTCTCGTAGGTATTCCCATCGTCTGTGCAGCAGGAAGGTTTTCTGAAGTGGCCCGCATGGCAAGGCCAATCCGAGTTTTCTGGATAAGGAGATAAAACAGTACACTTGCAACAATACCAACTACAAGGGTCCCAAGGCTAAGTTGATCGAAGATAAGAGAACCCAATTGGTAAGTGGTAGCTTCAGATAATGGAAAGGGGAACATCTGCGGTTCGGTACCACCGAAATAAGAGATAGCTCCCTCTAGTATGAGACCGAATCCCAACGTCAGGATTATTTGTCCAAGTTGGGTGGCCTCTCGTCTTTGAGCAGGGATCAGGACACAATAGTAGAATACCACAGCTATAACAAAGCCAAACAATAAGCCAAGACCGGAAGAGAGGCCGAAAGGGACTTGCATGCCCATCATTATAAAAGCAAAAAAAGTCCCAGCGGTTGCCATGTCCCCATGAGCAAAATTCAAGACACGGTTGGCTCGATAAATTAGGGCGAGACCAAGCGCCACCAGTGCATAAATGCTGCCCGATGCCAGACCGGAAATCACATATTGTAAGAATCTCATAGATTAGCTCCCAACTTCTGACCCCTGTCTTTTATCGAAACGGCCAATTTCTGAAATACAGCCGCATCTTGAACCACCGTCCATATAATCCCAGAGGTTCGAAAATTAAAATAATCAGAATTGTAACACCGTAAACTACCGGGACCAACTCCTTGTAAGCGCTGAGCAATTGGGGTACCAATATCACAAAGGCGGCTCCCATTATGGATCCTTCCACAGAGGCTAAACCACCGATTATCACAGCAACAAACAAAGTTATTGATTCCATAAAGGTAAACATATTGGGTTCCAGATAACCCATGAAAAGCCCATAAAGGGCACCCTGCACCCCGGTATAGAATGAGCTTATAAAAAAAGACAGGAGCTTGTACCGGGTGAGGTTCACACCAATTACTTCTGCTGCTATATCGTTATCCCTTATGGCGATAAAGGCCCTACCCATGTAGGAAGAGACGATGTTGTATGTCAAGAGCGTAAAAATGGCAGCAATGAGAAAGTAAAAATAATAGTTGAAATTGATCGCGGAAAGGCCAAACAAGGGTTTCATTTTTTGAATCACGAGACCCATTCGACCTCCGGAAAGGAGCGTGGAATTAACAAATATCTGGTAAACCGCTATCCCGAAGCCCATTGTTGCAATGGCGAGATATGGACCTTTGAGACGCAGGGATGGAAATCCCACAATCAGGCCGAATAGCCCTGCTGCCAGCCCCCCTGCAATCATACCTAGGGGCCATGGCACTCCGTGTTGGGCAAGGTGGCCGAAGGTGAATGCTCCAATTGCAAGGAAGCCGTTTTGTCCGAATGATATCTGTCCGGTATAGCCGATCAAAAGATTCTGGCCCTCAACACCAACCGTATAGATGAATATGATAGTTATTACATAAACCACATGCTCGGGCGCGTACCATGGAAGGAGAATCATGAGGAGCAGAAAGGAGGCGACCCATACCTTTGTCCATGGTTTTCGTATCAGCTTCAGCTCTTCCCTGTAACTTTCAATGAGATCCATGATCAGCTATCCTTTGTACATTGACTCGATTAAATCCGCATAACGCTTCTCAAGGAACCGTCTCTTCACCTTCTTTGTTGGCGTCACATCACCGTCTTCCTCATAGAAACGCCTGGGCAGCAGGGCAAATTTCTTTATTGTCTCCACCCGTGCCAGGGTCTTGTTTACTTTGGATACTTCTGCGCCGATAAGTTTCTTGATCTCGGGCCTTTGAGTGAGGTCTGCAAAGGTAGTGAATGGGATCCGGTTATCTTGGGCGTACTTGGTGACATTATCTTCGTCAATCAGGATCAGAGCGGTCAGATATTTCCTGCCATCCCCGATTACCACGGCGTCCTGGATGTAAGGGCTGAACTTTAGCTTGTTTTCGATAAACGCAGGGGTTATGTTTTTCCCACCTGCTGTGATAATGATGTCTTTCTTACGATCCAGGATCTTTACATAGCCTTCATCTACTCTACCCACATCTCCGGTATGCAGCCACCCATCTTTAATGGTCTCGGCAGTAAGCTGAGGTGCCTTAAAATAGCCTTTGAACACACCGCGGCCCCGCGCAAGGATTTCACCATCATCTGCTATTCTCACCTCAACGCCTGGAATAGGTTCGCCAACGTAGCCCCACCTGGGTCTGTCTATACGCTGGACAGCTATAACCCCTGTCGACTCGGTCTGGCCATAGCCTTCTCTGAGAGGGACACCAAGGGCATTAAAATACTGGAACAACTCTGGCGAGGCAGGGGCAGCGCCACATACCGCCCATTTAACGCGTTCAAGACCAACCTGCCGTCTGAGATGATAAAGCACGAGGGCATATAGAGGCCAATAGAGCAGCGACCACAGCAAGCGTTCACGCGTCCCCTTCTTGGTATTTACGTACTTTAGCCCAACTCCTATTGCCGCTTTGTAAGCGAGCTTCTTAAGGGGAGTTGAATCCGACATCCGTATTTCAATCATGGATGCGAATTTCTCCCAAATGCGGGGCACACTGGCAAATACAGTAGGTGAGACCTCTCTAAGGTTTTGGGCAAGGGTGTCCATGCTTTCCACAAAATTCACTGTGCCCCCTGACCATATACCCTGGAAAACCGAGATAATGTTCTCATAGATATGGGCGAGGGGGAGGTAGGAAAGGAGTTCGTCTTTATCTGAAACCGCAATAACCCTTGTGAAGGACTCTGTGATGGCCATGATGTTGTCATGGGTTATCATTGCGCCTTTGGGCCTTCCGGTGGTACCAGAGGTATAAATCATCATGGCCACATCATCGGGCTTTATTTTCTTAAGGCGCTCGAAGACGCACTCAGGGTGCTCAGTGAGATACTTTTTCCCCCGGGCCATGAATTCATCATAGAATTTGATCCCAGGATGGGAGAAGCCCCACAGGCCCTTGGGGTCCCAGACTACGACTTCTTTTGTGGGCAACTTGTCTTGTATTTCGAGAACCTTGTCGACTTGTTCTTCGTTTTCCACAAAGAGGATTTTTGATTCTGAATGACCCACCACGTATGCTACTTCTTCGGCTGCCGACGTAGAATATACGCCACAGGTGACGCACCCAATACTCATGGCAGCCAAGTGGCAAATAAGCCACTCGGGTCTATTGTCACCAAGGATGGCCACCCTGTCTCCCGGCTGAAGCCCTGCCGCTATCAGCGATGCCCCTGTTTCTTTTACCCTCTGGCCGTATTCCTTCCAGGAGATACGGTTCCAGATGCCGTATTCTTTTCTCCTTAGGGCCACCTTATCCCCATACCTTTCCACTTGCTGAAAGAAGAGTTCAGGCAATATGGTTGCCTTTTGATTCATTACCATGTCCTCCTCTTCTTATACAGGCGCCATCCCTTAGGTGAGATGGTTTCTCCCCCGAGCCCAAGATACAGCTCCTGGACATCTTCATTTTCTTGAAGGTCCTTGGAAGTACCTTCCAGTACGATACGGCCAGACTCCATAATATAGCCATAGTCAGCAATCTTGAGGGCCATCTTGGCGTTTTGCTCAACGAGGAGAATTGTTGTCCCCGTTTGCCGTATTTGGTTCAGAGCCTCATACACTACGCGAGCTATCTTGGGGGCAAGGCCCAAGGAAGGCTCATCAAGCATCAAGAGCTTTGGTCTGCGTAACATTGCCCTTGCCATGGCGAGCATTTGTTGCTCACCTCCTGACAAGGTTTCTGCCTGCTGTGAAGCTCGACTCTTCAATATGGGAAATAGTTCGTAGATAAATTTATAATCTTTTGGAATGTCAGGGTCCCTGCGGCCCCAGCACCCAAGGTCAAGATTCTCGGCTACGGTAAGTTCACGGAACAGACCTCGGTCTTCGGGAACATATACGATGCCGAGGCGAGATATGTGTTCCGGTGGCAGGCGGTGTATTCGCTTGCCCATGAACTCTATTATCCCCTTCTTGGGTTGGTCTTTTAAAAGGCCAGCGATGGTCTTTAACAGGGTTGTTTTTCCAGCACCGTTTGGGCCAAGCACTGTGAAGATTTCTTTCTCTCTTACCTCAAGGGAAAGACCTCGAAGGGCATAAATGCGGTCATAGTAAAGTGTTTCAATGCTGGCGATTTTTAATAAGGGGGTCATAATTCAGCCCTGCCTCCCTTCTGTATCCAGATTCGGGCCTCCGCAGTAACGATACGTGCGATTGCGTTTCCGTCAGCGGATCCGTGCTGGATAACCTAGTCCTCGCCTAGATAGGCCCTGATGACCTCTGGAGTCTTCTGAACTTCCTCTGGGCTTCCCTCGGCAATCTTTTCTCCATAATCGAGGGCCATCATCCTGTCTGCGAGTTTAGAAGCGATTCTGAGATCGTGCTCGACAAGTAAGATCGCAGTCTTGTATCTCCCACGAATTTCCGTTATGCGGTATGCGGTCTCCTCCTTTTCCTCAGATGTAAGGCCTGCGATAGGTTCATCCAGCAATAGCAGCTCGGGCTCCATAGCCAAGGCGCGGCCTACCTCAACGCGTTTTTGCACACCGTAAGGACAATCCGAGACGCGCGACTGCCGATAAGCTTGCAAATCGAGGAATTCAATGATTTCCTCCACCACTTCACGGTGTTTCAGTTCTTCGCCACGACGGCGTAAAAAAGCATCAACAGGATTTCTCTTGAATCTTATATGCCTGCCCAGCATGAGGTTGTCCAGAACTGTCATGTGCATGAAAAGGCGCAGGTTTTGAAAGGTGCGAGCAATGCCCTTTTGGGCAATGGAGTCTGGGGAAAGGCCCAGTATGCTTTTTCCATTAAATTGAACCTGACCGCTGTCGGGATGATACACGCCCGAGATACAATTAAAAAGGGTGGTTTTTCCAGACCCATTCGGACCAATTATCGTGAGAATCTCCTGTGGTTCCACCGAAAGATCGACACCCGAAAGGGCCTGGATTCCACCGAAGCTTATGGCGAGGTTACTTATGTCAAGCAATGCCATGGATCGCCCTTAGAACCTTGGCGCGTAAATCTTAAATGCCTCGATCGGCACGTGTTTTCCATTTCGTGCCTGACCCATCCGGGAAGCATTCACGCCATGGTGTCTGGTGGGCGAGTACGTTACAGGTGCACCAACCCCCTCGGGCTTCCAGCCCTTTATTTTTTCCATGCCTTTTATCAATGATTCAGGGGTAAGATTAGGCCCCGCATTTTTGAGACCCTGCACAAACTGTATCATTGAAACTGCGCCAAACACGGCCAAGTATTCCTTGCCTTTTATTTTGGGATTAAACTTTTTCAATATATTGGCGAGCCGGTCAGCAGCAGGATCTGCACCTGAGTAAGGGACACCAGAGTTACCGGGCAGGGCAATGTAAGTTCCTTCCCATGCCTTGCCTGCCAGCCTATACATTATGGGATCTCCCAACGTAAAAGTGGCCATGACTCTGGGGTGGTAGCCTATTTTGGCCATCTCTTTTACGATGAGTGCCCCGTGAGTGGGTGTAGGATATATGACAACAGTATCGGCCCCTGATTCTTTCAGCCTCAGGGCATGGGTACCCAACGCTCTCTCGGTAACTTCATAGGGTACGGCTCTTACCAGTTTAGCCTTGCCTCCGGACTCAGCCACCGCCTTTTTTACGCCCACCATGGCCATTTTACCGTAATCATCGTTTTGATAAAAAAGGGCCACTTTTCTTGCTCCCAGCTTTTGAATAGCATACTGGGTGAGGTAATGCGCTTCATCTTCGTAATCAGGATAAGAGATGAAGACCCAGTGTAATTCTTCTTTGGGTAGAGCCGCCCAGATCCGAACATTTCCGTAAGCAGTGATAAGAGGGATTTTGTTCTGATAAAAGAAGTCCTTTGCTGCATGGCATATGGCCGTTCCCAGTAAACCGCAGACTGCAAAGACTTTCCCCTTCATCTCCTGGAGATTGGATAGTGCTCTTGTTGGATTGTAGCCGTCATCTTTTAAAATTACTTTGATTTTCCTTCCATAGATGCCCCCCTTGGAATTAATGTAATCGGCATAAGCTTTCCCACCCAGCGCGGTTACCCCCCACAGGGCAGCAGGTCCGGAAAGCGGTGTAGTCCATCCCACCACAACTTCTTTGTCAGTGACACCTGGAACCTTGGCCTGGGCCTGAAGCCCCCAGGTAAACACCAATACCAATGCCAACAACACTCCCACCGAAAGCACACTTCTTCTCATGGCAACCTCCTTGTGATAAGGGTTAAGGGGAAAAGGGTTCCAGCCAAAAGCGTACTCCACTGAATGATAATATATTAGCTAATGATTGATAGGTCAATCAATTAATCCCGGAGCCGGTTCAACCTCTGGAGTGCGTTTGTCGCCTCCTCGAGGATTTCGGATACTATTTCTTTTACCGGCTTTATTTCCTTAACAAGTCCAATGCCCTGTCCGCAAGCGAGCAGGCCTGCGTCCGGGTCGCCTTCAAAATACATCTTCCTTGCCTGGTCGCCGGATATTACCTTGAAAAGTTCCTGGAGGGTTGCGCCCTTTTGTTCCATCTCTGCTGTTATTAGGGCGGCTCTATTTTTCCAGACTCTGTGGGTGTTGCCCACGCTTCTCAGCACAAGCATCGTGTCTAACTCACTTGCCTCCAATAATTTCTCTCTCACGTTATGATGTAGAGGACACTCTTCTGCTGCCAAGAAACGGGTACCCATGATCACCCCTTCGGCACCCAGACAGAGCACGGCCATTAGGCCTCTGCCGTCTGCAACGCCTCCTCCTCCAATGACTGGAACTGAGACGTTGTCCACGACCCTGGGGACCAGGCACAGGGTAGTAACATCAAGAACACCAGTAGCACCGCCGTTCTCATATCCTACTACAGTAACTGCATCTACCCCTAGGCTCTCGGCCTTTTTCGCATAACGGACACCTACACATTTGTGTATAAGGGTTATCCCGGCAGACTTAAGCCGATCCACATATTCCTCAGGTGCTTTGTGACCTGAGGTCTCGACAATTGGCACACCTTCTTCAATAATTACATCTATGTATATGTTGTTGTCCAACCTCTTTCGTGCCGGAAACATGTTTAGGTTGACAGCAAATGGTCTGTCGGTTTTGTTTCGGATCTTTCTAATGGCGCTCCTGAAGGACTCCTTGTCCATGTAATTAGCTGATGCGAGTATACCCAGGCACCCGGCATCAGAGATGGCTGCAACAAAGTCAGATCGGGACAAATGCATCATAGTCCCGCCAATGATCGGGTAGTCAATTCCAAGGAGCTCTGTTATCTTTGTCTTGAACACGCGCATTCACCCTCCTTTTCCCTTAGCCCTTTAGCGTTTAACCTCACGCCTGATGGACTGTGTCTGAAGCCTCAGTTTATCCATAATGCTTCTCTTGGTCGTCAGGTGTTATTGCATCCTGCTCCACATCCCTCGATTCGTGTTCCTTTTTGGCAAGTTCTTTGTAATACTCGTGCTGAATGAGGAGATTCATTATTTCATTGGTACCCGTCCATATCATGGCGAGCCTGCAATCACGCAGAAATCTTTCGATGGGATAGATTGTAGTGTAGCCAATTCCCCCCATTATTTGCATGGCATTATTAATAACCTTCCATGCCGCTTCTGTACCTATCTTCTTGGCCTCAGAGACCAGGCGCCGTGCATCTCCACCTGAATCAACCCGCTTTGCAGCCGTAAATACCAGGGACCTTGCCGCATCGAGAAGGGCTGCTGAATCTGCAACCATAAAACTTACAGCTTCAAAACTATTAATGGTCTTTCCAAAGGCCTTGCGGCGCGTTGAATACCGGGCAGCTACTTCCAGAGCTGCTCTTCCAAGACCCACTGCACCCGCGCCGCTTGTAATCCTTTCAGGGATCATCATACGATTGAATATGGCATAGGCACCGTTGAGTTCGCCTACCAGATTATCAACCGGGACCTTTACATCCTTGAAGACCAGTCTACCGGTTCCTCCGCCGCGAGTGCCCAAGAGGGTGTAAATACTCTGCACCTCTACCCCCATTGCCCTTTCCACGATGAAGCAACTCATGGATTCATGAGGTGGTGCCCCAGGGTCTGTCTTGGCATAAACCAGGAACCAATCAGAGTCCTGGGCGCCTACCACGAATCGTTTTTCACCATTGAGTACAAAGTACTCCCCTTCACGCACGGCTGTAGTAGTGGCGCCAAAAAAATCAGATCCGCCCCTGGGCTCTGTCAATGCCTCTGCGCTGTATAGCCTGCCCTGGTTGGTCGGCAGCAAGTACTTCTCTTTCTGCTCTTCGGTGCCAAAGCGATTCAAGGCCTCACCCACGATGCTGGGCATAACATAAGCACATGAGATTGAATTTCCAAGTACACCGACTTCCTCCACTGCCGCTACTTCAGCCACCCAGTTTAGGCCCCTGCCTCCGAATTGCTTGGGGAATCGGGGTCCAAGCAGATTCTTCGACCCGGCCTTTTCCACTATGGGGCGGCCAGTCTCAATCTTGCTTTCGTCCATGTCCCGGATAAGCTGGCTAGGTATGTCATTTTTCACAAATTCCCTTACTTCCAGCCAAAAGGCCTTTTCTGTTTCATTTAGTAGAAAGTCGTACATGGCTTACCTCCTTGTCATAATATTAGGAGCTCTACATAAGGGTTTTTCACCACAGAGTCTCGGAGTCCCCGGAGAAGCTAGGATCTTATGCCCATCGGGAGATGCCGATGGGCATAAAACCATCTCTACGGGGTCCCAAGGCATATAGCATATTGATTAAGGAGCGTGTGTTTTGCTTGCCGGTATCTCGCGGCAAGCAAAAACAGGGAGCACAATGTCCTCTGTGCCTCTGTGGTGGTTCATTCTATGCTACTGTCTTGATTTTCAATGGACCCCTCGTTAATTGACTATACACTTGGCTATTATCTCCTTCATTATTTCCTGGGTTCCGCCTCCGATAGACAATATTCTGTTGTCGCGGTAGAGCCGCTCCACCAAATATTCACGCATGTATCCAGCTCCACCGTGGATCTGCACTGCATCATAGGTGACCTTGTTGCTAACCAGGCAGGAGAAATTCTTGGCCATGGAGATCTCTTTCACCTGATTTATTCCCGCATTCATCCTGGCAGCCACCCGGTAGGTGAACTCCCTGCTTGCCTCCACAAGGGTTGCCATATCTGCAAGCTTATGTCTGGTGATCTGAAAGCCAATGAGAGGCCTGCCAAAGGCCTCGCGCTCCTTTGCATATCTGATTGACTCCTC
>CAZAKC010000005.1:20749-53665 GCA_964485655.1 uncultured Desulfobacteraceae bacterium | reverse complement strand
ATGGCGGACGTTCCAAAACCAGAAGAACTGGCTCAGATAGATCATAGGCCACCAGCTTTTAAGCCTTGGATGGACAGCCCTCCAGAATTTAAGAAGGGCATCTATTGTTACGGGGCCAAGGGGAAAAATCTGGCGGCAGTGGACATGCCCAATGCGAGGGATTGGAACCCAGCGGAAGAAGATTGGAAGCTCCCTGAAAATTGGGAAGATATCGTCAAAGATGGAATGGATGATCGTTTGGGCAGGTTCCGATCTTTCAAGCTTTTTATGGATATCTGCGTGAGATGTGGGGCATGTGCGGATAAGTGCCACTTTTTCATAGGTTCGGGCGATCCCAAAAACATGCCGGTGCTGAGGGCGGAACTCATTCGTTCTGTTTACCGACGTTATCATACCCTTGGCGGCAAAATCTTCGGCAAGCTGGCTGGGGCACGAGATCTAACCGAGCAAGTGCTCAAGGAATGGTGGTATTACCTTTATCAATGTACTGAATGTAGACGATGTTCGTTGTTCTGTCCTTACGGAATAGACACTGCAGAGATTACTATAATAGGCAGGGAACTGACCAATCTGTTGGGCCTCAATACAGACTGGATCTCCGCCCCCGTGGCTAACTGCTATCGGACTGGTAATCACCTTGGTATTCAGCCTCATGCATACAAAGACATGATTGATTTTTTTGTGGATGAGATCGAGGAAGTGACGGGGGTCAGAGTAAATCCATCTTTTAACAGAAAAGGGGCCGAGATTCTGTTCATTACTCCTTCAGGTGACGTATTTGCTGATCCGGGCACTTACACTGCCATGGGTTACTTGATGCTTTTTCACTACCTGGAAAGCATGGGGCTGGACATAACCTGGAGTACATATGCGTCAGAAGGGGGTAATTTTGGATACTTTACTTCCCATGAGATGGCCAAGAGACTTAATGCCAAGATGTATGCAGAGGCTAAACGCTTGGGGGTGAAATGGATCCTTGGCGGAGAGTGTGGCCACATGTGGCGAGTCATCAACCAGTATATGGATACATTCAATGGGCCGGCGGACTTTCTGGAAGAGCCTGTGTCGCCCATTACAGGAACAAAATTTGAGAATGCAAAGTCTACCAAAATGGTGCATATAACCGAGTTCACCGCAGATCTTATCAAGCATAATAAACTAAAATTGGATCCAAGCCGCAATGACAACCTGGTTGTGACATTCCACGATTCATGCAATCCGGCGCGGGGGATGGGAATCTTCGAGGAACCCAGATATGTTATAAAAAGCGTATGCAACAACTTTTACGAAATGCCGCCGGAAACGATTAGGGAACAGACCTTCTGCTGCGGCAGTGGCGCCGGGCTGAATGCTGGTGAGAACATGGAGCTGAGGATGAGAGGTGGCCTCCCAAGGGCCAATGCAGTGAAGTACGTCCATGAAAAGTACGGCGTGAATATGATGGCCTGCATTTGTGCCATTGATAGGGCGGTCCTGCCTACGCTTATGGATTATTGGGTACCTGGGGTTGAGATCACAGGTGTGCATGAACTTGTAGGAAATGCCCTGATATTAGAAGGAGAAAAGGACAGGACAACGAACTTGCGCGGTGAACCGCTTCCAGGAATGGAGGAAGAAGAGGATGTATGATGGAGGAAAGATAATTGTTGGCCTGATTATCGGTATTGGGCTGCTGCTGTCGCCTTTTTTTTATAACGCTGGCAAAGCACTCAAGCCGCCAAAGCCTGAGTTGACGCCCAAGGCAAAACAGGCAAAGGTGTGTGTAGAATCCCTTGAATATATGAGAAGCAACCACATGCATTTGCTGGATAAGTGGCGGCAGACTGTGGTGAGGAAAGGAGAAAGGTATTATAAGTCTACGAACGGCAAGACATATTACAAAAGCTTGCAGGTTACATGTCTTGATTGTCACTCTAATAAATCCAAGTTTTGTGACCAGTGTCATAACTACATTGGGATGAAACCTTTTTGTTGGGACTGCCATCTCGTACCGAAGGAGAAAAAGTGATGGGTATCAGCAGAAGAAAATTCCTGAAGGTCACGGGGCTTTCCGCATTGATCGCAGCGTCAGGGAAGGCCGGGTTTGAATTGCTCAGACCCGGACAGGTGGAGGCATCGTCGGTACCGTTGGCCAAGGGTAAGCGCTGGGCGATGGCTATAGACATGCGCAAGGTCACGCCTGAGATGATTCAGGAGTGCAAGAAGGCGTGTCACTATTACCACAACGTGCCAGAATTCGGAAATCCTAAAGTGGAGATCAAATGGATATGGGCTGAGCAATATGAGCATGCCTTTCCGGATGAGCATCATGAATACCAACCTATTGATATAATAGAAAAAGAATTTCCGCTTTTATGCAATCATTGTTCCAACCCTCCTTGCTGTCGCGTGTGCCCCACTGGGGCAACATGGCAAAGGGAGGACGGGGTTGTTATGATGGACTGGCACCGTTGCATCGGATGCCGGTTTTGTATGGCAGGTTGTCCTTATGGCTCAAGGAGCTTTAACTGGGGTGATCCGAGGAAGGCCCCAAAAGAACTAAACCCAAATTTCCCGACAAATCCTGATTTTCCCACCAGGACTCTGGGGGTGGTGGAAAAATGCACTTTTTGCGAGGAACGACTTGCCAAGGGCCAGTTACCTGTTTGCGTGGAAACGGCAAACAAGATAGAGAAAGGTTCCTTTATCTTCGGCGACCTGGCCGATCCCGATTCCAATGTCAGGAAGGCTTTACGAAAGCACTTTTCCATTCGACGTAAGACTGAACTGGGAACTCATCCTAATATTTACTACATTATAGCGTGAGGTGGTTATGCTTGACAGGGCATTAAAAGGTAGTAGCAGGTACTGGGGATGGCTCATATTCTTGCTTGTGTTGATGGGTATGGGATTCGTCCTATGGCTCTATCAGTTCAAAGTGGGCTTAAAGATCACGGGCATGAGCAGGGACGTGTCTTGGGGGTTTTACATCGCTCAATTCACTTATCTTGTTGGAGTGGCTGCCTCTGGCGTAATGGTGGTCCTTCCATATTACTTGCATGATTATAAGAAGTTCGGGAGGCTGACAGTTCTTGGTGAATTCATGGCAATAGCAGCAGTGCTCATGTGTCTGCTCTTCATCATGGTGGACCTTGGGAAATTACCCAGACTCGTGAATGTAATCATGTATCCACATCCGAAATCCATTCTGTTCTGGGATATGATTGTCTTAAATGGCTATCTGATCCTGAATATCCTCGTGGGATGGAATGCGTTGGCTGCTGAACGAAAGGGTATTCATTACAAGACATGGGTAAAGGTGCTAGCCTACATTTCGATACCGTGGGCCTTCAGTATCCACACAGTTACAGCCTTTCTTTACGCTGGCCTGCCAGGGCGGCATTTCTGGCTTACAGCCATTATGGCGCCTCGCTTTCTGGCCTCGGCATTCTGCTCAGGACCTGCAATATTGTTGCTGATTTGCTTTATAATAAGAAAGCTGACCAGGTTTGACCCGGGCAAGGAGCAGATGAGAACCCTTGGAAGCATTATAGCATATGCCTTTATTCTAAATATCTTCTTTTTCCTGATGGAAATATTTACGTCTTTTTATAGCCAGATCCCGGCACACATGGATTCTCTTGTTTATTTGTTCCGGGGGCTTGATGGATACGGACGCCTTGCACCATGGATGTGGACCTTTGTATTCTTTTCCGTGGTCGCCCTCATACTCTTGATTGTGCCTTATACCAGAAGAAAAGAAGACACGCTTGCTGTTGCTGCGGGGGCAGTAGTGATTGCTACATGGATAGATAAGGGCCTAGGGCTTATCATAGGAGGCTTTGTCCCCAATCCTTTTGATAAAGTATTTGAGTACTGGCCCACGGTTCCTGAGGTACTCATCTCTGTGGGCGTATGGGCAACGGGATTCTTTGTGCTGACGGTTTTGTTCAAGATTGCCGTATCAATTAAGGAGGAGGTAGGGGTTTAATGTGAGGGCTTGCACGAGGAAAACTCAGGGCATCAAGGCAATAAAAGGATAGCATATTTGCTGAAGCGGTTAGGTTTGGAAGGCCTCTCGGGTTTGGAAAAGGGGCCTTCATTATTATTTGAACAAGCTGGCGCAACAAAAAACTTGACACAAAAAATGGCGTTTGCTATTTAACCCGCTGTTTAATACTGGCAGGAAGATCTCTTTTGGTTCAAAGGGTTGTCTTGCGCCAGTAATCCTAAAGGAATCGAGGGTATTTGGATTCTGTTTAAAATTTTTCAGACGAGGAGGATTATACCATGGCTTATGAAGTAGTTGTTGACCCTGACAAATGTGAAGGCTGTGAAGAATGCGTGGAAGTATGCCCCGTAGACGTTTATGAAATCCAGGACGGGAAGTCTGTACCTGTAAATGCCGAAGAATGCCTGGGCTGCGAGAGCTGCGTAGAAGTCTGCGACCAGGAGGCCATCACGGTAACTGAGGTTTAATTAAGTTCTGAGGGTCATTAGGTTAACAAAAAAGAGCCGCTCGCGAACGAGCGGCTCTTTTTTTACTTCATTTGTCTTATTTATGATTTCTTTTTCTTGGCATGGCACTTACTACATTTCTTGTAAGGTCCGTGCTTTTTATGAGCCTTTGCTAACTCCCTATGGCAGCCTTTGCAGTTTTTATGGTATGCAATCTGTAACTTCAGTACCTTACCTTGTTTCTTTAGAGGGTTATGGCACTGATGGCATTTCTTTACCGGATCTCCTTCCTTCCAAACATTCTTGCCATTCTCGTAATTATGGTGGCACTCTGTACAGGCGATCTTGTAATCCACCTGGTGTTTTCTGTGGCTGAACTCAACAGGGCCTTTTTTTATTTTTTTGTATCCCTTGTTCTGAATACATATCTTCTCCGGGCCCTTATCGATATCAGCAGCGCTCAACACGCCCACCAACAGGAAAACAAGTCCGGTAAGCAAAATGGCCAGAAGCCCGAAACTTCGCTTGCCCATCCTCTATCTCACCTCCTTTCGCTGGAAATTACCATATGTGCAAAACCATACGGCTCATGATCAATTGACGGCGCAACTATAGTAAAAATAACAGCGCAGTGTCAAGGATTATCTGCTATTCCGGGAACTCATCGTCCATGATATCGGCCATTTCCCTTAATACTTTGAGGGATTCCATGGCCTCTGATTCATCTATTTTATGGATAGCAAAACCGGCGTGTACTATAACATAGTCGCCGATCTGGGCATCATTAAGCAAGAGCAAACTGACCTCTCGCTTTGTCCCGTCCATATCAATGGTTCCCATACCATTTTTTATATCGACTATCTTAGCAGGGATTGCAAGGCACATAGCTACGCTGCTCCTCTTCAGTTTTTTCTCTAAGGATAATACCAAGGCCTCTGAGTTCTTTCACAACCATTTCTAACAGGTCCTCAAGTTTATCTCGAACCACTGGCGATAACTGTAAACTTAGTGTCTCTATATCCGACGGCTCTATACCCAGAGCTACTATCCGCGGAATTTTATCAAACGCCTGGCAGACAGCAAGGGCCTCCAAAAAGTCCACCTCATGAAGGGAGTTCTTGGCCAGGACCCGCTTGGGTATCTCGTCATCCTCCAAGCGATGCAAGGTCCCAGGCAAGCTTTGATTCTTTATTGCATCAATAACTATCAAATAATCAGCTTTGGTAATTGTTCCCAGCAAATGTATACCCAGCACTCCACCGTCCACGAGGCTTACGTTTTGCGGAAAATGATAGCGCTGCTCCAGGCGCTCGATTGCCCTGATGCCAAGGCCTTCATCGCAAAATAAGATATTGCCAATGCCTAAGATCGTTATTTGCGGTGTTGATGGACCTTCCATGGGCGCTAGTATAGACAAAAATCGTGATACAAACAAATACTTTCTTGCGCCATCTTGCCCATTGCCTTACTGTCCGTGGCAAGGCAAATAGGCTCTCTCCTGTCTTTATAGACGCAAAAGGGACTGTATCCGTTTACCGGCTAGTGGCGGTTGATCAATACATGCAAAAGGGCCCCTCAAACATATAGAGGAGAGGCCCTTTTGCTGTTGGTTGCCTGCTTTTATAATACCTTAACTTTGTAGACCTGATTGGAGTCTGGGTCTATGACATGTACGCCACAGGCAATGCAGGGATCGAACGAGTGGACGGTTCTGAGCACTTCGAGAGGTCGTTTCGGGTCAGCTATGGGTGTGCCGATAAGAGATTCTTCCACAGGGCCCAATTTGCCATTGATACACCTGGGCCCGAGGTTCCAGGTAGAAGGAACTACCATTTGATAGTTTTGAATTTTTCCGTTCTCGATCCGAACCCAGTGCCCGAGTGAACCTCTTGGCACATCATTAAGCCCAAGTCCCATACCGCTCTTTGGCATCTCCCAAGCTTCATAAGTCTTGGCATTGCCCTTCTTAAGGTTGCCCACGAGGTCCATTATCCATCTTTCCATCGCATTTCCGACGGCTACAGTCTCAATGCAGCGTGCAGCGGTCCGCCCCAGAGTGGAAAACAGCGCTGTCAAAGGTATGCCCAACTGACTCGCCACGGAATCTACGATATTCTTAATTTCTTTCTGCCCCCTGGCGTATGCCACTAGCACCCTCGCTAACGGACCTACCTCACAAGGCTCACCTTCGTAACGGGGTGCCTTGAACCAGCTATACTTTGCGGTTGTATCATAGTTACCTGGTTGCGGGTCAGTCACACCATCAAAGGGTGGCCTGGCGGCTTTTCCCTTGTACCATGAATGGGCCACATGTTCTGTAACCTTGTCAGGATCGGCCATTTTTACTCCTGCCAGATTACGTTTCATAATTATTCCACGGGGTAAGAAAAAGCTATCTGGTTCTTTGTCTGTCTCAGGATAGTCACCCCAGGCCAGGAAATTGGTTGTGCCCCCGATGCTGCCCCAGTTCTTATAAAACGATGCCACTGCAAGCACGTCAGGGAGATAAACCTTCTTTACAAAGTTCTGTGTTTCCTTCCATAGGAAGAGGAACTCAGCTATGCGGTCGGGTGTGAGATCATTTACACAAGTCACGCCTCCTACCACGAAGCTTTGCAAATGAGGGTTCTTTGCCCCAAATACTGCATGCATTCTTGCAGCCTTGGCCTGCAGTCTCAAGGCTTCCAGATAGTGAGCAACGGCCATCAGATTCGCCTCTGGAGGAAGTTGATAGGCAGGATGGCCCCAGTAGCCGTTGCTGAAAGGTCCCAATTGTCCACTTTGGACAAAGGTCTTGATACGATTCTGGACGTCCTTGTAATATACCGCACCACCCCAAGGTGCTTCGCTCACATTATCGGCTAAAGTGGCCGTCTTCTTAGGATCGGCTTTTAGTGCGCTCATCACATCCACCCAGTCAAGTGCATGGAGATGATAGAAATGGACAATGTGATCATGCTGAAACTGGGCGCCGTGTAGCAGATTTCTGATGATCCTTGCGTTGTCGGGTACCTGAACTCCAACCGCATTTTCCACTGCCCTCACCGAGGCCAGGTAGTGGGTCATAGTTCAGACCCCGCAGGCACGTTGCGTAAGCAAGGGGGCATCGCGTGGGTCCCTACCCCTCAGTATTATTTCCAGACCTCTAAACAGTTGCCCTGAGCTCCAGGCATTAACTACCTTGCCCCCCGATACCTCAACTTCTATTCTCAAATGACCTTCAATTCTCGTAATCGGATCTATCATTATCTTCTTGGCCATCGTTTTCCTCTCCTTTCATGATATTGAAGTCAGTCCTCTTATGCACTGTGCAAGATCTATTCGCTCTGTACATAAAAGGGACTCATTTTGTCCCAGAAATCCGGTTCACTACAGCCTATGCAGGGATGTCCAGCCTGGATGGGAAAACTTGTCCCATCGTTGAACTTGACCAGCGGACAATTGTTGTAAGTATCTGGCCCCTTGCATCCCATTTGATAAAGGCAATATCCCATCTCTGCCTCTTTTGAACCGAACTCCGTTACAAATTCATCATTCTCAAAGTGGGATCTCCTGGGACATTGATCATGAATGGTTTTACCATAAGCCCATAAGGGCCTGCCTATGTCATCCAGCTCCGGCAGTTTTCCCAAGAGGAGATAGTGGACCACAGTACCCACAAAATTAATTGGGTTGGGTGGGCACCCAGGGATGTTTATGGTCTTGATGCCTAAGGCATCACCAACTCCTTTATAACCGCCTGGATTTGGGGCGGCGGCCTGTACACCTCCATAAGATGAACAGGTCCCCATGCAGATCACGGCGGCTGCTTTGGGGACGACCTCTTTTGCCACTTCAAGGAATGTCTTGCCGCCGATCTTCCCATATACACCATTGTCTTTGGTGGAAATAGCACCCTCAATCACGCAGATAAACTTGCCTTTATATTTCTTCACAGCATATTGGAGAACTTCCTCTGCCTGAACTCCTGCTGCTGCCATTATGGTATCATGATACTCTGCAGATATAACGTCCAGCAGCAGTTGGTCGATCCATGGATTCATGGTCCTGAGCAATGCCTCCGAGCACCCTGTACATTCAGCGAACTGAAGCCAAACCACAGGGGGACGTTGCTTCGGTGCGGCAAACACCTCTGCCACCTTGGGGATAAAAGAAGAAGACAGACCCAAGGCAGCCGTGAGCATACCGCAATACTTCATGAAGTCTCTTCGTGAAACCCCTCTGCCCGCCAACTTTTCATAAAATTCCTTTTCTTCGCCAGCCATGCAGCACCTCCCTGATGCAGTTGTTTAAACCAAAAGTCCAACCATTAACCGAGCTTAGAATTAGAAAAATTGGGTACCTCTTGTCAACATATTTTTCAATAAATTTTGGCTTTACATTTGTCAGGGGTGGCTATAATATAGCCATAAAATGGCTACAGGGGCCTTAGGGAGTTTGGACAAGGCCTTTTTACCCTCCCTTCCTGATACAAGGGAGTTTATTGTAGTGAAAAATGGAATGGTTGATGTTTGTCTGAAACACATATTCAGCAGAAGTCTTTACAGTTTGTTGAAAATGGATAAGGCATGACTCCAGGGGTATATGTTGGGCTGGGATGAGACAGAGATAAGCTGATCATGGAAAAGGAAGATATCCTCGTACTGGGAGGCGGAATCACAGGAATCACGGCGGCCCTGGAATTGGGCCGCAATGGCAAGAGGGTGTTGGTAGTGGAAAAAGGCCCCTTCCTAGGAGGGCATGCCGCTGGCATTGCGTGCAAGGCCACTGAGCGGTGCGTTAAGTGCAATGACTGCCTTGTTGAAGATCTTCTGAGGCAATTTAAGGAATGGTCCTCAGCGAGGTTTATGACACACACTGTGGTTACTGATATCAAGCGGGAAGAAGATTCATTTCGTGTCAACCTTAGCACCGGCCCATGCTTCATTGATTGGAGTAAATGTAACAATTGCGGGAACTGCTACAGCGAATGTAATGGCTCGCGCACGGGAGCGATCGTCAAAGCTCCTTCCATAAATATCCGCCCATTGTTTGGTATCGACCAAGAAAATTGTACTTGCCTTGCGGAGGGCTCTGAGGCTGTTTGCATCGGTGCATGCGTGGAAGACGCCATCAAGATTCTCGATGTCCCCGTGAAAACAACTCTGGAAGTTAAAGGCGTGGTTGTGGCCACAGGCTACGAGCCCTATAGACCCCCTCGGTCTAACCGTTTTGGATACGGGTACATGGCCAACGTAGTCACTGCAGCGGAGATCGATAACATGCTGCGGGAGCGCGCAATAGTTACCAGGCCCTCGGACGGGGAGGTTCCTAAAAAGGTGGCCTTTGTGCAGTGTGTGGGGAGCAGGGACAGACAAATAGGGCGTGAGTATTGTTCAAGGGTATGTTGCGGATATTCCCTACGTATGGCATTGCGCATAATACATATGTTACCTGAAGTGGATATTACAGTGTTTTATATGGATATTCAGAATTTTGGAAAGGATTTTGAGAAATATTACGCCGAGGTGAGCAGCAAAGTTCGGCTTGTCAGGGCACTTCCAGGAGATATGGATTGTGGGGAGTCGGACAAGATCGTGGTGAGTTATTTTTCCGAAGAGGCAGGGGCAAACGTCACAGAGAACTTTGACCTCGTGATACTCACTGTTGGTCTATCTCCTTCGGGGGAAAATACTGCCCTAGCAGAAAAACTCGGACTTGACCTTGACCTGCATGGTTTCATCAGCTCAAAGGGTCCTGAAGCTAAAGGCATTGTAGTGGCTGGGACGGCCAGGGGGCCCATGGATGTGTCTGAGTGCATTACCGACGGCAAACGGGCAGCGGTGGACATGACAAGATACCTGGGGGATAGATGAGGAGCCCCCTAGCGGATCAATTCTAATACAACCTGGTCTGAGTTATGCAAAATGAGGAGAATTACAGGTCTGTGTTGGTTCTGGGAAATGGGGCTTTCTGTCTCAATGTTGGCCATGAGATAGAATCGCTGTCCTGTCCGGTAACAGTCGCACTTTCCTCGGATTTGGACCCTCAGCGTTTAGGGGCCGGTAGCCTGGACGCCGAGCTTTGGGCATCAGCACGAATGCTGGACTTTTCTGGTCGTCCTGGAAGGTTTAGGGCCGTATTTGATGTAGAAGGGGAGGTCAAGGAGGGTCTCTTTGGCTGTGTGGTAGTGGCCCTCGAGTGTCTATGGAAGAGCTCCCTGGACAAATGGGCCGATGCCGATACAGAAGGGATTGTAGCGTTATCTCGCTTCTCGGAACCATCCACTTCACCTGCCGGGCAGATTCGTGCAGGAGACAAAGTAGTATTTATCTCCGGCTTCAAGCATAGCTCCTGGCCCAGTACCCAGGAACAAATAGTGACAGAGGCCATGGCGCTGAGAGCGGACAGGGGTGCAGAGGTCTATGTTCTTACGGAACATTTCAAGGTGGCTGCCGAGGGTATGGAGCGTCTTTTCAGAAATGCTCGTGAAGCGGGCGTGATCTTCGTAAAGTTTTCGAACAGTTCACCTGATCTGGTGAGTGGGGGAGATGGGCTGATTGTCAGGTACCTTGATGAAGCCTGGGGTAAAGCGGTGCAGTTGAGGCCAAGACTAGTGGTAATCGAGGATGAGGCATGCCCGCCGCGGGAGGCTCCCCTCATATCAAGAATGTTGGAAATTAACGCCAGCGGCACAGGGTTCCTGCAGGGCGATTTTATATTCAATCTCCCTATTTTTACAAATCGCACTGGTATCTTTGTGGTGGGATCGGGGAAGGGGCCAATGTCGAAAGAGCAAGCCCGAGCCGAAGCACGCTCCGTTACGCTGGAAATAGCTAAGTTATTTTCATGCTTCGACCAGTCACCCAAAAAACCTTTTGCCAGATTAGATGAACGCAGATGTGGCCAGTGCCTTACCTGTTTTCGGATTTGCCCCCACAGAGCCATCTCTATTTACTATGAAAAGTCCAAACCGCAGATCTCTCCCATTGCTTGCAGGGGATGTGGTCTGTGCGTGGCAGCATGCCCTATGAAGGCTATAGATTTGGATGGCTATGAAAGAGACGATGTAATGGGGCAACTTGACAGAGAAGTGGACAGGATGCTGGCAGAGACCTCTGATGACCAGCCCAAGGTGTTAGCCCTCGCCTGTCAGAATTCGGCCTACGATGCCTATATGCTGGCAAAGGAGCAGGGGTCTTCCGTTATGCGAGGTTTGAGTGTCTTCAAGATTCCCTGCGGGGGGAGGGTAGATCTCGAGCAGATAGTGAGGCCGCTTCACGCGGGGGTGGATGGAGTGATGGTATTGGCCTGCCATCATGATAGCTGCAAGTCAGTGTATGGCAGCATCACCTGTGAGCAGAGAGTGCGAATTCTTCAGGGTATGCTGGAGCAGGTGGGAGTGGACAAGGCCAAGGTCTCATTTGCAACAATTGCTCCAGGAGCGGGAGCGGAATTTGTTGCTTTGCTTAATGATTTTCGTGATCGGCTTGCCGCTATGAACTCTGCTAATGGCCTGCAGGATAGGTCCGTGGAATCGGAAAAATAAAATGCGCAAAGAAGTATCTGAATTCATAGATCTCGACACCGAGCGACGATATAAGCAAGGCCCCGAAGAGCCATTGACACCAGATTGGATCTCCTCTTGTTTCTTGTGCAGGACATGTGTTTCTAGTTGTCCGATAACATTCGTAGAGCCGAAGTTTAGTCCATTGGGTATAATCCGGGCCGTGCTTTACGGCTTTATGGATGAAGTTTTAAGTGGCGATCTTATATGGCTCTGCACCAGTTGCTATTCATGTCAAGAAAGATGCCCCCAGGGAATACGCATCGCCGACTTTATTGTTAGAGTGAAGAACATGGCGGTGGAGAAAGGTTACGCTCCTGCGGGTGTGAGGGCACAAATGGACCTGATTAGGAAAGCAGGCAAGATTTATCCATTGGACGACTTTGACAACAAAAAGAGAAGCAAGGCAGGGCTACCTCCACTTCCCACATCCTGCGATGTTATTGGGAACTTGCTTGAATGATAAAGTGAGAGCTTAAGCATGAAATACGCATTATTTCTCGGATGCACGATACCGGCCAGGGCTCGGAATTATGAGCTGTCCGCCCGAGGGGTGGCCGAAGTCCTTGGTATAGAGTTAGTAGACGAGCAGCGGTTCGTATGCTGCGGATTTCCCATAAAGGGCAGTAACCAATCCTCAGCGGAGGTTTTGGGTGCCTATAATCTGGCGCTGGCTGAAGAGAGGGGGCTTGACGTCTGCACCCTTTGCAGTTCCTGTACATCAGCCCTTACTGAAGTGGCACATCGCCTCCACCATGCAAATGCTTCGGAGCTAGCCAAGGTAAATTCACACCTAGAGCGTCTTGGGGTCAGATACGATGGGAATGTGGTGGTAAAGCATTTTGCAAGAATCTTATACGAAGAGCTCGGGCTGGAGAAGATAAAAAGCAGTCTTAAGAAAGATCTCTCAGGCCTTAAAGTCGCAGTCCACTATGGATGCCACTATCTCAAACCATCAGAGATCTACCAGGGCTTTGACCAACCAGAACAACCCAGGACCCTCGAAGAGCTTGTCTCGATTACAGGGGCTGAGGTAGTAGAGTACCCAGGGAAAAAGAAGTGTTGCGGGGGGCCGGTACTGCCTGTGGATGAGAAACTGGCCCTTTCTTTGGCAAAGGAGAAACTGGATGCCGTTCACCAGGCAGGTGCGGACCTGCTGTGCCTTGTATGCCCATTTTGCTCTGTAATGTACGACGGTAACCAAAGAAGCATAGAAAGCGAGTTTGGAACTAGTTATAATTTACCCGTTCTTTATCTGACTCAGTTGCTGGGTCTAGCTATGGGCTTGGACCGCAAGGCATTGGGACTTAACATGAATGTGGTTAAGACAAAAGAGCTGATGAAAAAAATCCCCGAATAATGGATAAGGGATTACAGCTCTGCTAATTTTCTATCAAACTCTTTTGCCACCAAGCTTTCAAATTCCTTTCCAGCCACAGGCCTGTTTTCGTAAAGATACCATTTGAGGCTATTCCAATAATCTTCGAGCTCATTTCGGTCCTGTATGGAACCCAGCATGTGCTTTATTTCTGTAAGCTTGTCACGCAAGAGTTGTTCTTTTCTTAGTTGATAAAGGTCCAAGATACGTTGCCTTTGTTCGCTGGAAAAGCCAATTTCATAGGAACGGGAAAGCAGATTCTGTAAAAGCTCATATAACTCGGAAAATTCAGATGCCATTTGCATTTGCTCATGAAATTTTTTCACCATGCCGTCCGTGATGATCTGCTTGCGTTTTTCGTAAGCAGTTTCGAGTAGAGCTTCATAGTCTTCTGAATAAAAGGGGTATTTTTTAAGGGATCGTAAACTGTAGTAGTAATAATTTTTCAATTGATCCAAATTCGTGATAGTCCCCATGTAATTTATCTTTTGCCATATGTCTATTCGATCTCGAAAATCCACGTTGAGGACGTTGTGAAG
Source organism: uncultured Desulfobacteraceae bacterium (assembly GCA_964485655.1). GTDB lineage: Bacteria > Desulfobacterota > DSM-4660 > Desulfatiglandales > Desulfatiglandaceae > B111-G9. Next base: position 39,765 of record CAZAKC010000005.1, on the reverse strand, counting down.
TTCATCCCGAGTTAACACAAGGCCTCTTTTAGCCTTAAATAATTGAGAAAGGAGTTGCTTGTCGTGCCAGATCTTTTCTACTGAAAGGGCATTTAAGAAATGGTTAAGGGCCTCATATCGCATATCTATTTTTGCGCTAAGTGGAAGAAAATTTAGGAAGCAAGGGAGCTGCGAGGTTTTCAGCTTTTTACATGCAAGCAACGTTACAAGAAGCATTTTTATTTGATTTTCATAGCTTAGGTAGCTGCTGACCTTTTCATAGCCAAATATACGCACTGTGTCTCCTGAAAGGCGCTGGAGGATTGCGTGCCTCACGGGTTCAGCCAGGTTTTGCATAGTATTGTAAATACGAAATGCCTCAAATAGCTCTTTTTCGAATGTGGGATATCCAATGCTTGAAAATGCCCTCTTTTTGTAAATAAACTTAATGGGGATTTTCATCATAAAGCGCGCCATATCTTCAAATTCAATATATCTAATCCCTCTTAGCCTAAAGAGGCGCTCCATTGCGAAGACCATTTCTCCTGATCTGATAAGCTCGTCTTCTTGCACGTTTACAGACACAGCTTCCGGATCCCACTCTAGCGCTTTAATTGACTGGCCCTGTGATGACTGAAACTGGGCTACTGCATGAAACACCTTGCCCCTTCGAAGGTGTATTTTCCTTAATTCCTCGGAGAATGTGCTTTTGCCTTCTACTATTTGCAAGGCAATTTCGCGGACACGGAAAAGCCTTTGGGCCAGATCTTCTACTATCAGATCCTCTCTAATGGCAGAAAGCATTATTAAAGAAAAGAGGAAGAGGGCATCAAGCAACTCTTTATTCTTGGGGTAAATGGCTTGCTTGAGGGCCTCGAAATGGACTTGCCCCCGAATTATGTGGTGAATGAGGTCATGGTTTCGAACTAAAAACACGAGGTAACTGAAGCCTTGTTCATCTAATTGGTAGCGTTGTGCAAATTTTTCCTTATTAAGGACCAGGGCAGCCACTTCAGAAAGATCTGCAGGGTTGACCTCTGAAGCGTATTTACTTCGAAGCTCGGGAATTCTACCAATATCTTGAAAGAGGAAGGTCTTAAGAAAGGCGTCAAACAGCTTCTTGTTGCTCCTAAGACCCTTCACTATTTCTTCCATTTGCTCCAATTGCAGTTCATTTATGCCAATTGTGCCGGCAGCCATGGGGCCGAATTCCCGCTGAGCGAGCTGATGCAGATATATCTGGTCTTGAAAGCTGGCCCAATCTTTCTGTATCAATGCCTGAACTTTTTTTGCGCTTTTAAGAATATATTGAGTTACAGGGGAGGTTAGGTAGAGATTATTAGATAGCTCCAGCTTTTCTAGGGCCATGAATTCAGGAAGAATAAACCTCAGGAGGCTAGGGGCATGACGGTACAATAGATCAAGATGAGTGTAAAAAAATTCCGGCTCAAAGACCAAACGGAGCAATTGAGAACGTAATGACTCTCGAAGTTTTGAAATATCTTCATATCTTCGTACCTGAGTGGAAGGCAGGCGCATGGAGGAGGTTTCATGTGACAGCAGGGCCCTGTGACTACGATAGAAGCTTTCAAGGTCGAAAAACAACTCTTCCAGTTCGCTAAGTCGGGTAGTTGGCCAATCAGCAAGCCGGGAATTGGAAAGTGCCTTGACCATGGTGTTTAGCCTGCCTATATCTTGGTCTAAATCCACATAGTCCAATTTTAGCGACGGAGGATCTGATTCAACTTGTAACTGAAATCCAGTCCCTACAATGAATGTAGTTCCGTTTTCGTAAAGTTGTTCAGAGAGGGTTCTGAGGGGTTGGAGGGCAAGGTATTCGATCTTTATTTTGGTGCCCTCGGCTTCAATTTTCGCTATATGTTGCTCAACTTCCTTTGGCGTGAGTCTGGCTAGCATGGGATTGAGGTTGATTATGTTCTCACTGCCCACCACATTTGAGGTAAGCCACACAAAAATGAATACCAATTTACTGTTTAGCCTGGAGAATATCCTGCCAGTGCCATGGAACTCCATATTTAATAGCTTCCTATAGAAGGATGCCAGCTCGAGGGGATCGCCTTTCAAAAATTTGTGTTCAAAATAGTCGATAGTTTCAACCAACTGAATAACGTTTTCCAGGCGTGACATCTTTTCCGGATCATAATCGGCCAGGGTTTCTTTTTCCATGGGGCCTTTTTGTTTTAGGTCTCTCCAACTGCTCAGGAACTCAAAATAGTTCATCATCTTGAGTAGCTTAGCTATGATTTCATTATGAACGCCTCCTGCGGTGGTTATTTTTTCGTCGAGCAATCGGTCCCAATCCATTTCTTGGTTCATAACGATTCTTACTGCTGCCTCGTAAAGGGCAAACAACTCTCTGACTTGTTCTTGAGATAGGCTTTGTCCCTGAGATGCCTCCAGTTCAGCGAGTGTCATAAGCCGGCAATAGCGCAATAAATTTAGTGCACGCTGCGACTCAAGCCCTCTTGCCTTGTCTGTGAGAGGCTGCAACGCCCTTTCATTCACTTTGCCAGATAATATCCGCCCCATTGGGGTGTGGCCTGCTACGATAAGGACGATTTCCTCCAGCTCTTCACCAGAGAATCCCATCAGAGATAATGCATCAAGATTTTGGAGCACCTTTGCTTCGGGGCCCTCAATACCCTCTGGGTTGAGATATTTCTCTAACTTTTTGAGGGTTGGAATCTTGGATACAAGTTTCAAAATATGGCTCAACCTAGGGTGACGCCTCCTCCTGTTTTGTAAGGGCTGGCGCAGCCTATCGGTGAGCAACTCGGGGTAGCCTTCACGCAGTTGTTTTCTGAGACCCTCTACAATGGTCAAGGTATCAATAACGTAACGAAAAGAATCCCGATAGTCGGCAACAAGGTTGAAAGGTGAGCCAAGCAATCTTGAGGCTATGGCCCGCTCCTTGATCTGCTGCCCTGTGGGTGAAGGTCTTTTCCTCTGCCCAAGAAAAACAAGCATATACTGAGGGTCGTAGCTTCGGATGGAAAATCGTGCCTCCCATTGCTTTTTCACTATTTCTGGGACTAAGGGCTTGAGAAAGATCTGCTCGAAACAAGTACCCAATAGCTTAGCCCAAGTTTTTTCCTGGCTAGCTGTAAAAGGTCTGCGGTACAAGGGATAATCAAGATAGGGGAGGGCATTAATTTGTTCCGCTGTTAGGCTTTCAATGTCTTTGCCCTGTAAAACACGGTCAACAATTTCAGGTTCAATGTAAAATCCTCTTAGGTATTCTTGTAAGTCAAAGACGTTTACTTGCAAGTGGTCGCCCTTCATAATATATCTATGCCGGGTTTTAAAGATGTGACTAAATAGAATGAAATTCTTTTTCTCTTTTTCTGACTTAAACGTGACACTGGCCATTTGATCTACTTTGGAAGATTGGCGATCTGCCACGATAAATAGCTCACCCCCGTCTCTGAGCAGTCCGTGTACCTTCCATAAAAGATAGTGGGCGAGTTCTGTGAGTTGCTTTTTTGACGGTCTCTTAGTGAGTGTGGGCGTGAAGTCCTCCAATAAAAGCAGTTCGTATATGTCACGGGTGACGATAATAAGGTCTAGCTTCTCAGAGATACTAGTAAGCCTGTTGAGGGAATCTATGAGAACAAAATGGTGCTCCCTGAATCGATAAGAAAGCTCATTAAAGGCGAGGTCGTCCCTCAGTGTCAGAATCCCAATGGAATATGTCTCTTTAAGGGACTTCTTTCGGTGGAGGTCTATTATCTTACTGATCTCTTCCAGCTTTACCCGGACATGATGGAGGGTGTTTGAAACGAGATGGGCAGGGATAAGATAGTATGGTTTCCCCAAACGGCTCACCCTGATAAGCAAGCCCATCTTCTTATAGATTCTGTTAACTATTTTGTAGCGCTTCTCAATGTCATGGGGGTCGTCAGTTGATATCTCCTGCAGCAGCTTAATATCTTCAGGCTTCAAACGATCGTATATTTCAAAAAGTCCAGATCCGTAAGCATTGCCACCAAACCTACTGGGTAGATGTGGAGGGTGTTTCAATGCGGGAAACGTACCAATGGGGATATCTTCTGGGTCTATTCCCAGAGATGCGTATTCATCTGGTTTAATGAACCGGAATGTGTCTTTGTTTGGGAATCCGTTACCCGGTGCGTAGGTCTCGGGTTTCATGGCATGATGGACTCGTAGTTAGGCTGAGGTAACCCGTTGGGCTTAAAGCCATCTTTTTCGTCTCTTGTACGCCTTGACGTCTTTGTAGGACCGCAGGGTCCCTGAAGCTGCTGTGCCGAGGTAGAATTCTTTTACGTCGGGGTTTTCTCTTAGCTCCTCCGCTTCATTCTCCATAACTATCTTCCCGTTTTCCATTATGTATCCGTAATGTGCTATTTGGAGAGCCATATTAGCGTTTTGTTCCACCACCATTAGGGTGGTTCCCTGCTCCTGATTAATTCTTCTTATGATCTGGAAGATTTCTTTGACCAGCAAAGGGGCAAGTCCCAGTGATGGCTCATCAAGAAGCAACAGTTTAGGATGTGCCATCAAGGCCCTGCCGATGACAAGCATCTGAAGTTCTCCACCGCTGCAATATCCTGCAAGGGAATTTTTTCGACTCAGTAGCGCAGGAAAGTAATTGTAAACCATTTCCAGGTCCTTTTTATAAGGCTTACCCCACCTGGTGGCGGTGCCTACCCTAAGGTTTTCTTCTACTGTTAGATATTTGAATTCCTGCCGTCCTTCGAGTACCTGGATTATTCCCTTGCGGGTGATCTCTTCTGGAGCGGAGTTGTGGATAGGGTGGCCCTCATATTCAATAGAGCCTTCTGTGACTTTGCCGTTCTCTGGTTTCAACAGGCCTGAAATGGCCTTGAGAGTCGTGGTCTTGCCAGCTCCGTTACTTCCGAGAAGGGATACTATCTGGCCTTTCCAGATCTTAAGAGATACGCCTTTAAGTACCTGGATTACGTCTGAATAAACCACGCTTATATTATTGATCAAGAGTGTGAGGTTATTTTCTCCCATGATTTGGACCCTGAGTTTTTTAAATTTTACCACTCTAATAAGAAAAAGGCCAGAGCCTGAAACTAGAGCGAATAATGCGCCAAACTTCGGCTAGTCCCTTTGGTTCAAAAATAATAAAGAGAATTATGGCCATACCAAAAACGAATTGCCTCAAGGGAGCAATGGTTATAGCAATACTGGAAGCACCGGCCACATTCATTAAATACTGTGTAAGGGCACTCAGAGATTCATTTAATCCGACTATGAAGATCGTTCCGAATACGGAGCCAGGAATATTCCCCAACCCGCCGATAATAATCATTGCGATATATTCAATGGAAAGCCATAGGTTGAACGGCTCAGGGGTTATACTCATAGTATAATAAGCAAACAGACCACCAGCAAATCCTGCATAAAATGAACTTATGGCAAAGGACAAGAGCTTGTAGCCAAACAGAGGAACACCCATGCCCTCGGCGGCCCTATCGTTATCTCTAATGGCTATGAATGCCCTTCCGAACCTTGTCCGCATGAGATTAACGGCGATCCAGGTCATCAGTACAAAGCATGCGAATGTGACGAAATAAAATGACCGGTCATTACCAAGGTCTATCCCGAATAGGGTTGCACCGGTAACTACAATTCCATCGGCTCCGCCGGTGAGGCTATCCCAATGCACAAACACATATTCCATGATGAACTGCCCGGCGAGAGTAGCAATGGTGAGGTACAGGTGCTTGAGCCTGCCCGAAGGCACGCCAAAGATCATACCTACGGCCGCTGTCATTACCCCGGCTATGGGTACAGCGGCCCAAAATGGAAAGCTTGCTCTGGTGGCCAAAATGGCAGCAGTATATGCGCCCACTCCGAAAAATGCGCCATGGCCAAGAGAGATCTGGCCCGTGTAACCAATGAGGATATTTAGCCCAATGGCTGCGATAGAGTATATGCCTACCAGATTAAGGACATAAAGCAGATAAGTGCTCGAGATAAACGGTATGACGGCAAAAAGCAGTACAACTCCTATTATGAGCCAAAGGCGCCCAAAATCCGTTTCAAAAATCGTGAGTTCCTGGAAGTAGGATTCTCTATAATTTCCGCATGGATGGAATTGTAATTTTCGCATATTGCAAAGGACCTTTCCTGCTTAAACTCTTTCTATTTCCACAAGTCCAAATAAGCCGTAGGGCTTGACCATCAAAATCACCACAAGGGCAATGTAAGGTATTACTTCTTTCAAGGAGGTGGATATATACCCACCTGTGAAGGTTTCGAGCAGACCTATAATTATTCCACCGAGAATGGCACCTCCTATGCTATCCAGTCCTCCAAGGATTACCACCGGAAAGACTTTTAGACCGATAGAACTCAGTTCATGAACGTTCACGCCATTGATAATCCCCAGGACAATTCCACTCATTGCGCATACGAGTGCCGCTATAGCCCAGGATAGTGCAAAAACTCTGCGCACGTGGACACCGAGGGAAAGCGCTGCTGGCTGATTGTCAGCAACTGATCTCATGTAAATACCCTGAGAGGAGTATTTAAAGAAGAAGCCGAACAGGGCGAGAAAGATGATTCCTATAATGAAAGTCGCTACATAGACGGATGGAATTTCAATATTACCCCAGTGGATGGTTAGTGTATCAGGTAAGAAGTGAGGATAGCTCTGAGTGTCCCCTCCAAATATGAAAAGCAGGAGCCCCCTGAACATGGCCGAAAGACCAACAGTGAGCATAATAACCTCAATCAATTCTTCACCAATCAAAGGCCTGAGAAAGAGCCTCTCCACAATGAACCCCAAGGCAAAGCTGCCTACCAAGGTTAGGAGAAAGGCAAACACAATGGGCAGCTTGGCCCACACTGATAGAGAAAGAAAAATAAAGGCACCAATTGCCAGCAGTTCCCCGTGGGCAAAATTGAGAACACTGCTTGACTTGAAGATCATCACAAAGCCCAAAGCCGAGAGGGCATAAAGAAAGCCTATGGAAAGTCCACTGACCAATAACTGAAAAAAGAATTCCATCGCGAAAACCTACCTCCTTCGCCCGCGTCTTGAGGCCCGGGGTATTCCTAAACTTCCAGGATCCTGACAGTGGTATCTATCGTGCCTATGGTACCGTCCCTGTATCTAACTTCCCCTTTTACAGGCAGTTCCTTCTTGTCTGAATACATGGCATCTATCAGCTCTTTGTACTGTTCAAAGACAAAGCCCCGTCGTACCTTGCCGGTTCGAGTGAGTTCTTCGTCGTCTGCATCCAGAAGTTTATATAATAAAATGAATTTGTGGATTTGCATGGGACCGGGAAGCTGTGTGTTCACTTCCTTAATCTCGCCCCTTATTAGCTCCTCGACAGCAGGTTGCTGGGAAAGGTCAGTATAAGTAGTGTATGGTATTTTCCGCTCCTCGGCCCAGTTGCCCACATTACCGAAATCAATGTTGATAAAGGCAGTAATATAGGGCTGTCCCTCTCCCCAGATAACTGCCTCCTTTATATAAGGGCTGAACTTAAGTCTTGTCTCGATAAAGTCAGGAGAGAATGCCTCACCCTCTCTTGTTCGCATAATATCCTGTTTACGGCCTATGATCAGAAGGTGTCCGTCTTCGTCCAGGTACCCCGCATCTCCTGTATAAAACCAGCCATCCCTAAGGGCCTCTGCAGTTGCTTCCGGGTTTTCATAATAGCCCTTAAAGATCGACTTACTTTTTACTATTACCTCCTGGTCCTCAGTGATTCTTACCTCGGTCCTGGGCAGTGGCTTTCCAACTGTCTCGGGTTTTACCTCATTGTCAGGTTGTACTTGGAAGATTCCGCCTGCCTCAGTCAATCCATAACACTGCTTCAGGTTAAGACCATTAGCACGGAAGAACCTGATGACATCGGGGCTGATTGGGTGGCCTCCTGTATAGGCTGCACGGAACCCGAGGCAACCCACCCTGTCCATCAGAGGAAGTGACACGCTTCTGTATGCGAACCACCTGAGTAAGCGCAGATGGGCGGGTACTTGCTTTCCTTCTGACTCGAGATCAACTGTGGCGGTTCCAATTTTCTGAGAAAGACCATACAGCCATCTTTTTATGAGCCCGGCGTCACTGATTTTGACCCTTATGGTGGAGGCAAGATCCTCCCAGAAACGCGAAGAACTCACAAGGACAGTGGGGCCAATCTCGCGAAAATCTTGCATGGCGGTTTCCAGTGTTTCGGGAAAGTTCATTATCAGGCCACCTGGAAGCGTAATTCCCAAGCCCCAGAGTTGATCAACAATCCACGCTGTGGGAGTAATAGAGATCCAGTTGTCTTCGATACCAATAGGAGCTGTTTCCAGCCATTTGCGCCCCATCTCGAGTAGATTTTCATGGGCGAGCATGACCATTTTGGGAAGGCCGGTGGTGCCAGAGGTCATTAACATCAAGGCTACATCCTGAGGTTTGCCTTCCCATAATTCTTTTATAAAGAGATCGGGTTGCTCTTCGTCTAATTCTTCACCCAGTTCCAGTACCTGGGCGAAGCTTATTAGCCAGGGATTATCACGGTAGTTCCTCATGCCAGTAGGATCGATGTAGATCACCATCTCAACATCTGGCAGTTGTTCACGCTCAGCCAGAAGCTTGTCTACCTGTTCCTGATCTTGGGCGAATACGTAACGCGCTTTTACGCGGTTAAGGCCGTAGACAAGCTCTTTTGCAACAGCCGAAGTAAAAAGTGGTACCGTCACTGCACCGACAGCCTGTGCACCCAGTTCACTGAATAACCATTCCACGTGATTGTCCAGTACGAGGCAGACATTGTCTCCTCTTTGCAAGCCAAGGGATTTGAGGCCTAACCCTACCATTTTTGTGTATCTGTAATAGTCCTTCCAGGTATAGGTTTCCCATATGCCATAAGCCTTTTCTCGAAGGGCAGTATGGGAGTCCCCAAGTTGTTCAGCCTGCTTGGAGAGAATCTGTGGAATGGTATATTGCTCAAGTGATGCCAGGAACTCGGGATCAACTTTTTGGATATTCTTGTCCTTGCTCATATCAACACGTTCGCCACTGATTTATAGTTTGTGGGTATCTCCCAGGTAGGCCTTGATCACCTGAGGATGATTCTGGATAAAATCGGGTGTCCCCTCTGCGATCTTCACACCGAAATCCAGCACCGCTATTCGTTGGGAGATGCTCATAACAATGGACATGTCGTGCTCCACCAGTATCATTGTCTGGTTCCATGCCTCATTGAGTTCCATGAGAAATCTGACCATATCCTCCTTTTCCTCAAGCGTCATCCCGGCAAAAGGCTCATCGAGTATCAAGAGTTTTGGCTCCAATGCCAATGCCCTACCGAGTTCCACGCGTTTCCGCATACCATACGGGAGCGACCCCACCAGTTGTTTTCTTATGGATTGCATTTCAAGGAAGTCAATCAATTCCTCAAGGACTCTTCGGTGACGTACTTCCTCCTCCTTAACACTCTTGGTGAAAAAGGCTGCGCGCGACAGACCATAGTGAGAGTGTATGTGGCGAGCCAGAAGCATGTTGGCGAGAACTGTCATGCCCGGGAAAAGCTCAATGTTTTGATAAGTTCTTCCGATGCCCAGTCTTGTAAGGCGGTGCGGGTGCATGCGGGTAATTTCTTGGCCGTTGAAAAATATCTGGCCTTCCTGAGGCTTATAATAACCGGTTATTGAATTCAGAAGGCTTGTCTTACCAGCGCCGTTGGGACCGATTATAGCCACAAGCTCCCCGGTACGAATGGAGAGGTTAATCTTGTTCAGAGCTGTAATGCCCCCAAACCTCAGAGTCAGGTCTCTGATCTCCAGCTCCGCCCGCCGATCTTCGGGGCGGGCGGAGGCGAAGATGCTAGGTTCTCCACGAAATGCTTTCATCGAATTATTTGCACCTTTTCCTTACCAGGTTCCCAGAAGTTGGTCAGGGGTGTGTATGTGGCATTTTCATGGATTTGAACTATTCTGGCTTTAAAGGAGGCACTGTGGTCCGTATTTGTGTAAGTAACAGGAGGAACAAGTCCACCGAAGTCTTCATTTCGGAAAGTCTGTAAGGCTTGGTTGATAGTAAGATGATTGACTTTTCCGAACTTTTCCTGGGCCCGCTCAAATGCCCTTACCATGATAGCAGCAATTGACACACCTTCCCAGTATGCCGCATCAAACGAAGACACGGTCTTGTACCGATCCCATAGTGTCTTGAGCAACTTATACCCGGCATTGTTGTCTGCTGGCAAACAACCGGGAAATTGCATAAACACTCGATCCCGAATGAGACCTTTTCCGCGACGGAAGAAATCCGGATCAGTGGATGTCCATGTCCCGAAGAAAGGAACTTTGTAGTTTACCCGATCTGCTGATTGAAGGGCCATGATAATGGCTGAAGGCAGACATTGAACCACAATGTACTCTGCTCCCTTTTTCTTGAGCCTCAGCAACTCGGTGTTAAGATCGAGAGTTTTGGGAGGAAATTCCTCAATATCAACAATGTCTATGCCATGTTTGGCAGCGTAAGCCTTGCATGCGCCATGAATGGATTTGCCGTATGCGTTGTTATAGGTGAGCAGTCCTACCTTTGGAGCGCCGGGTCCCTTGTGGATATTCTTTATGTACTCGAGCAGGGCATAGCTATCCATTATGTAGCTTCCGAAAGGAAGGTAGGCGTAATCTATCGGGGGCTTCAGGAAGCCTTGGTAAGTGGAGAAGTTGATGTCAGGAATCTTGTATTTTTGAAAAATCGGTTTGCACATGATACCTGAGCCAGCGTCCCACGTGGCTATCATGTCCATCTTGTCCTGGGTGCAGAATTTCTTGACATACTTTATGGCCAGAGGCACCTTATATGCATGGTCCACTATGGTCAGCTTGATCTTGTTTCCGGCAACACCACCTTTCACCTCATTAACGTACCTCATGTAATCTCTCATTCCTTTGGCATGAAACTGCCCCCATGTGGATGCCGGCCCCGTCAGATTTATCACTGCACCTACCTTGATGACTTTTGCATGGGCAGGGCTAACACCGCAGAGGGCCAGACTGATAACGAATGCAAGCGCCGTTGCCGAAATAAATAGCTTCCGCATGATACCTCCTCCTTATAATAATGTTTATGCCCAAATAATCCTTAATCCCTTTATTAAACGCCTTATCACCATCCTTTCATAGTGGAATGAACGGCAGGAATCTAATTTATTCCTCCGCTGTTTGTCAAGATATAATACATGGCTTTTTTTTGCAAGTTCGAGGCGATGTTGCTTGACTTGATGAATTAGCAATGTTATAAATATGAATGAAGCATCATTCAGAGAAAAGGTCTTGAGACCATATGGCAAAAAAAAGAGATACTAACAAGTACTTCAAAATAATTGAAGCTGCGACAAAGGTATTCGCAGAAAAGGGATTTTTTCAAGCCAGGGTGGCGGACATTGCCAGAGAAGCTGGAGTGGCCGATGGAACCATTTATATATATTTTGAAAACAAGGATGACATTCTCATATCGCTGTTCGAAGAGCAAATGAGGCTGGTCCTGGAGAATATGGAGTCTCAACTTTCCACAGTGGAGGATCCTGCCGAAAAACTCAAGGTTTTTGCTCTCACTCATTTGAGACTGGTGGAAAACAATCAGAGCATGGCAGAGATAATACAGGTGGAGCTGCGTCAGAGCAGTAAATTCATCAAGGAATACAGGAATGAGCAGTTCGCAAAGTACCTTGATATAATAGCGGGTATAATAAGGGAAGGGCAGGAGAAGGGCGCCTTCAGGGCTGATATCGTTCCCGGGATCGCCAAGCGGGCATTCTTTGGCGCTTTGGATGAGATGTCCAGGTTTTGGGTGTTGTCATCCAGAAAGGATTATGATATTAAAACCGCTGCTCTGCAGATCAGCGAGTATTTTCTACAAGGGATGAAAGCATAGATATAACTGGATACCAAAAAAAGAAAAAAGTTGGGAAAGGAGGAGAAAAGTGAACGTAATAGTCTTATTGAAACAGGTGCCTGACACGGAGACGCAGATAAAGATTGCGCCCGACGGAAAGTCGATCGTCGAAGATGACATAAAATGGATAATGAACCCTTATGATGAGTTTGGCGTGGAAGAGGCCTTGCGTATCAAGGAAAAATTCGGTGGTGAGGTGACAGTAGTTGGATTGGGGCCAAAAAGGGTAACAGAGGCTATTCGTACCGCGCTGGCTATGGGGGCGGACAAGGGTATTTTGATCACAGATGATGCGCTGCAGGGCAGCGATTCCTTGGCAACAGCAAAGGCACTTGCCGCCGCAGTGAAAGATCTTGAGTATGACATCATCTTCACAGGACAAAGAGGGGTAGATGATGACCAGGGTCTGGTGGGCCAAAGCGTAGCCGAATTTCTGGGAATTCCCCATGTATCCCTGGGGATAAAGGTGGAGATCGCAGAGGACCAGGGTTCCGTGAAGGTCCATCGTCCAATAGAAGGTCAGACGCTTATTATTGAATCGCCCCTGCCTGTATTAATAACAGCACAGAAGGGCCTTAATGAACCGAGGTATGCCTCTTTACCTGGAATCATGAAGGCCAAGAAGAAACCCCTTGAGGAGAAAAGTCTTGCAGATTTAGGCCTGGATCCGGCGGAGTTTGGCGAGGGTGCAAGGAAGCTCAAGATACTGGAACTGACCCCGCCTCCAGAGCGCAAGCCTGGCAAGATTATCGAAGGAGAAACACCGCAGGAAAAGGCAGCGGAGTTGGCCAGGCTGCTTCATGAAGAGGCCAAGGTCCTTTAGAACTTAAATTTGACTGATGATATGTTCAAAAGAGACTAATTCTTTATAAGGAGTGATAAAATGGCACAAGGAGTTTGGGCAATCGCAGAGCAAAGAGATGGAGAATTGCGGAAGGTTACTTATGAGGTAGTAAGCGAGGGCAGAAGAATCGCTGATGCCCTGGGACAGGAGCTGACAGCGGTGCTCCTGGGCTCCAATATAAAAGACAAGGCTGCGGAACTTGCGCATTACGGAGCTGACAAGGTTATTGTGGCTGATGATCCAAAACTGGATCCTTATACCACGGATGCTTTTACAGAGGTTATTGCGCAATTGGTGCAGGCAAACGATCCAGCCGTGCTCCTAATGGGGGCCTCAGTCCAAGGTAAGGATCTGTCGGCAAGGCTATCTGCGCGGCTGGGCGTGGCAATGGCCCAGGACTGCACAGCGTTTCAGGTGGAAGACGGGAATTTTATTGCTGTGAGGCCGATCTACGCAGGAAAGGCATATGCTAAAGTAGCCTTCGAGAATAGTTGGCCCAATATGGCCACTGCCAGGCCCAACGTAATGGCCGTAGCGGAGCCTGATACATCCAGGAGCGCTGAGATAATCGAGGCAAATTTGGATCTACCTGATGAGAAGCTCAAAACAAAGGTAGTTGAGATCATAAGGGATGAAAGCGGTAGAATAGAACTTACTGAGGCAGATAAGATAGTATCGGGTGGCCGAGGAATGAAGGGGCCTGAGAATTACAAGATATTGGAAGAACTAGCTGACTTGATTGGAGCTGCAGTGGGAGCCAGCCGTGCCGCGGTGGATGCAGGATGGCGTCCACACTCAGACCAGGTAGGACAGACGGGTAAAGTGGTATCACCTAACCTTTACATTGCCTGCGGAATTTCTGGCGCCATTCAGCACCTGGCAGGGATGGGAACCTCCAAGGTCATAGTAGCAATAAATAAGGATCCCGATGCCCCAATTTTCCAAAAGGCGGATTATGGCGTGGTAGCGGACCTTTTTGACGTTGTTCCGGCCCTTACGGAGGAAGTAAAGAAGTACATCCAATAGCCGACGGAGTAGTTTATATTACGGGAACAGGGCAACCTCCGGGTTGCCCTTGTTTTGGGACCGGATAGCGCTCAAGGCAGACAGATGCATGTTTTTTATTGACATAAAATAAGGATTCAATAGACTAATATATTACGACAGTGGCGGTGTAGCTCAGTTGGTCAGAGCATGCGGCTCATATCCGCAGAGTCACTGGTTCGAGTCCAGTCACCGCCACCAGCAATTTTCCCATTGACATTCCTGTAATAAGTCCTATCTTTTGGCCGAATCAAGGACCTTAAATATGAGCGAACAGTCCTTTTCATACCACCAGATGTCAACATTAGGCGAGGCACTGCGGATAGCCGAGGAGGTTACCTCTGACTATTTCAAGTTCTCTTCAGGACAATGGGGACGCCATCCCTATGACGTGAGACTCCGGAAAACATGGCAGCATCTGCCGGTGCCTTGCAACGTTTTTGCGATGCTTGATAAAGTTAATAGAGCTGGAGAGATCCTTTGCCCCAGGGCAAAGGGCAAGGACTTTTACTTGATTCTCCTGCAGGACGAGAGAATTCTTTCTGCTGTGTGTAGGGATGAAAGACTGAAACTGTTGCCGTTGATGGTATACATTTTCACCCATGAGCTTATTCATATTGTACGATTCGGTAATTTTGTACAACGATTTGAACTGGGCCAGGAGGCTAAAGAAGAAGAAGAGACAAAGGTCCATGAGCTTACATATGACATTCTTCGGCAGGTACCCGTTAAAGACCTGGGCTACGTGCTGGAGTCTTACGAAGGTCATAGAACGTGCGAGCTGGGCCTAACTGTTTTGAATAACTAGCGATTTGCCGGAGGTGTTGAGCAATGCCTATATATGAATATGAATGTACAAAGTGTGGACAGGTTACAGAAGCATGGCAGAAGTTTTCAGATCCACCTTTGGAAAAATGTGAGGTCTGCGGTGGAAAAATGAGGAAACTCGTTTCACAGAGCACGTTCCACCTAAAAGGTAGTGGTTGGTACGTAACCGATTATGGATCCCGATCAAGCTCAAATAGCTCTTCGTCCAAGCCTGGCGCTGGTAAGAAGGGTACGTCTAAGACTGAGAAAAAAGCCGATAAAGAAGGCAAAGAGGGATCCTAGGGAGCTGCGCGATTTCCCTGGTGCTCAGGGAGCAGAAGTAGCTCTTTAAAAAAGGTAAAATATATGCGGAGATTTGACAGCGGAAGGGTACAGGATAAGATCATAAATCGCCTTGAGAGGAAAGAACGTCAGCAAGCCTTTCAGCGTGACAGGTTCTTCAAGTTCAAGTTGAATGAGATTCATAATAAACTTACCCAGGCCCTGCTGATGAATAAAATTATTGAGACGGATAACCCTTCCGCGGTGAGTGATCTGGTCCTTGCGGGATTAAAGAAGGCGCTGAAAAGCTCTGAATTTGACTTCAAGTATTTCATTGCCCCTATTAGGAAACTTGTCCCCAGACCCAATCCTTATTCTCTTTTCATGACGCAGTACGTAATGGAGGTCCTCATTAACGATCCCCATGTAATTGACGTATATGGTACTGACGAGGAAATATACAGGGTTATAAACGATGTGATCAGCAAGATAAACGCCCAATTTGAGAAAGCTGAAGAGGAAGTTGTAGCCCAGCTTGCCAAAAATAGATCCCTCATACCTGGCACCCGAGAATATGAAATTGCCCTGGATCAGCTTTTCAAGAAAAGAGTGGGTGAACCCCAGGAAATTTGATGTGCCTATAGATTTACGTTCCCCTTACAGTAGTTCCTGCATTTTTATTTGCCGATTTATTTTGCCAACCTTGAATAGTTTGACTATTAAATACACCAAGAATCGTGGTGGAGGAGAGAATATGGAAGGAAAAATTGCATTTTTGTTCCCTGGTCAGGGTTCCCAGGTATTAGGGATGGGAAGAGACCTCTATGACAAGTATGAAGAAGTTCGAGAAGTATTTCGGAGGGCAGATGACATCTGTGGAAAGGATATATCCCGGCTCTGTTTCGAGGGGCCCATGGAGGAGTTGACAATAACGGAAAATCTTCAGCCTGCTATTGCTGCGGTGAGCCTAGCTTGCCTCCATGTGCTTCGTGGAGCAGACGTGCAACCCTATGTTTGTGCCGGGCATAGTCTAGGTGAATATGCTGCACTGACCTGCGCTGGCGTGTTGAGCGACGAAGATACCCTTAAGCTGGTAAATAAGAGAGGCCAACTTATGCAGCGCGAGGCCGAGGCCAATCCGGGAGCCATGGTAGCTGTGATGGGCATGGGCATTGAAGAGGTCTCACAATTGGTACAAAAGGCATCCAAGCAGGGGGCCATTGCCGTAGCTAACCACAATACGGCCGAGCAGATTGTAATTACGGGATCCAGAGAGGCCCTAAGCAAGGCAACGGCATTGGTAAAAGAGATGGGTAAGAGAGCTATTCCTCTGAAGGTAAGTGGCGCGTGGCATTCTCCCTTGATGCAGGGGGCAGTGGAGGAATTTCGGGATTACATGGAGGCCATAGCATTTTCGCTACCCCATACAAGGGTTTTGTTCAATGCAACTGCCACGGAAGAGGCAGATCCTGAGGCCATCAAAGATCTCATGGCGAGGCAACTGGTAAGCCCTGTCAGGTGGTACGACATAATAGTCAAGATGATCTCAGAGGGGGTCAGCCATTTTGTTGAAGTAGGTCCCAAGTCTGTACTGATAGGCTTGGTCAAGAAAATAGTTCCAAAAGACAAAGAGGTTCACTACTGGCCTGTAGGAGATATTGAAGGCCTCCAAGCATTTCTTGGGGCATTTTGATGAGGACTATATGAGTGCTCCTTCAAGCCTGAGCAAGTATTTTTTTATTTCAAGTCCGCTGCTAAATCCACCCAGGCCCTGGGCGGAAACCACGCGGTGTCATGGAAAAATGATAGGCAGCGGGTTTGCCCCCATTGCCTGGCCTACAGCTCTCGCGGCGCGAGGACATCTCATTGCGCGCGCCACTTCGCCATAGGTCCACGTGTGTCCATAGGGAATCCGGGAAATGGCCTGGTAAGCATTCCACTGAAAGGGCGTGACGGTTATATCGAGTGGGGGCTTCCGAGGTGTTGGCCTCCCCTTGAGGGCTGACTGAACAGACTCCATCAGCCTGCGGTTTTTGGTTTTACTGGCAATAATCGTGGATTGGGAATACATCTCAGCGAAAAATGCCTTCGGGTCTTGGCCACAGTAGAGCCTAAGGCAGACCCTTACTGCTCCCCGTTCAGATGAGGCCAGATATAGCCGCAGATCCCGGTAACTTATACAGTGGACGTAGAGGACCGAAAGAGCCTTCCCTGCCATGTGTCGCGTTCCTCCAATCGTTTCCTGATCAAGCTGAGGGTCTTCATCTTATCTCTAGCCCATTGAGGGGCCAGAAGCCTGGAGCTGCGTGGGGGGTCACCGGTCAGGCGCTGTATGACTATGGTGGGGGGCAACAGTTCCAGAAAGTCCACCAGCAATTCCACGTACTCAGATCTCTCAAGACACCTGATTTTTCCTTGCCTGTAATCGGCGGCCATTGGAGAGTCATCGACCACATAAAGAAGGTGAATCTTTATCCCCTTGACAGGCAATCTAGAGATAAATCTGGCCGTTTCCATGATCTCCTTGTGCCCTTCTCCCGGCAGTCCCAATATCACATGTGCACATACATCCAGGTCAAACTGGCTTGCCAGCAGGACGGCTTTTTCAAAACAGGCCACATCGTGTCCCCTGTTGATACGTCTGAGAGTTTCATCATTGGCAGACTGAAGGCCGAGTTCCACCCATACCATGTAACCGTCCTTGTATGAGGCAAGCAGGCTCAGCACATCTTCTGTTATGCAATCAGGCCGTGTGCCCACGGAAAGGCCCACTATATCACTATCGGCCACTGCCCGGTCATATAGCTCTTTTAATCTTTCAATCCGGCCATAGGTGTTCGTAAAAGACTGAAAATAGGCAATAAATTTCTTTGCGTTATATCGTGTGGAGAAGAATTTCTTTGAGCGTCGTATTTGTTCTTCTATCTCAATTCCTCGCTCCATGAGGGCGCCGGTGCCTGATCCCCTGCTGTCACAGAATATGCAGCCTTTAGTGGATATGGTTCCGTCGCGATTAGGGCAGCTAAAGCCTGCGTCCAAGGGTATTTTATGGACCTTTGTCCCAAACCTTTCCCTGAGAAACCGATTAAAATCAAAGTACCTTTCCATGCGTACCTAAACCTTTGCTGCCAGAAATCCTTTCTACAAGCACCAGTGCTCCCTCATACACCGGCCCCTTGAATCGGATTTTTAGTGCTGCCCTTAACATTTCCATGTTTAGCACCTTTTTTTCGCTTGCGAGGAGTGCCAATGCCGCCAGTGCCCAATCCTGAGACTTAATTTTTTCCTTCCTAAAATCAATCTCAATAACGGAGGCTTCGGATGCGGGCAATTCGATGCCTTTGGATTTAACGATTAACGTTTCAGGACTGAGGCGGCTTAATAGCTTTTTCCTCCGATTTACGCCTTCTGGCGCCAGGGCGATGACCACAGAAGGTTTCTCGATTCCAGTGTATTGGATCTCTTTATCAGACAAAATAACTTCACTGATGGAGTGTCCTCTCATTACAGTAATGGGGTAGTCGTTTTTCTGGGTGGCGTGACAGCCTGCTGAGGCCCCGGCCAGGCACAGCAACTCTCCTGCGGTAATAATGCGCTGGCCTGCTCCTCCAAGAAAAATTATCTCATAGCGACCGCTCTGGGGTGGCCTACATATAAGCTCAATGGGGGTGGGCGAAGGGGGCATTTTTTGCTTTGCGGCTTCCTCGCGGTAAGCATCACCGTACTCTTTCCTGGTGTTTAAGGACTTGAAATCAGGCAACTCTGGGCGTCGTGCCAGCCTTTCGGCAATATCTTTTGGGCTAAGCCTGTTGCGCCTGAGAAAGCGGCCAGTGCAAATCCCCCAGATGTCCAATAGAGAAAATCCCTTAAATCCAATTGCGTCCTTGAGCCTGTCCACAAGGTCGCTTTGATAAGCCGAAAGGCGACGCACCATGGGCGCCCCTGCCGATCCGGCAACCTGACAAATGTCAATGGGCCTTTCCAGTTTATTAAGGAAGCCGGAGCTGAGCACCGCGTCCTGCGGGCTAGTGGATGAGCATTGCCCCCCTGTCATACCATAATTAAAGTTATTTAAGACCAGGAGTGTCAGGTCAATATTGCGCCGACATGTGCTCAACACGTGAGCGCCGCCGATGC
>CAZAKC010000005.1:0-20739 GCA_964485655.1 uncultured Desulfobacteraceae bacterium | reverse complement strand
TCCCTGTGGCGTATGTGAGGGCCCGGCCATGTAAGCCGTGAAAGGCATGAGTATTAAAGAAAGTATCAAATAGGCCAGAACAGCCGATATCTGTGACAATAGCAACATCTTTGCCTTTATATCCCATTTCCACTAATGCCTTGTCCAGGGCATGGACAAGGCGTTCATGGGAGCAGCCCGGGCAGAAGACTGGCGGGCGATCTGGATTCAGTAGACTAGCCATTTCTTATTACCTCTATGATTTGGTTGGGTTTTATTAGCTCACCGTTCATCTGGCCAAGGAAATCTATCCTTTTGCCAGGCAGTACTCTTTGGATCTCTCTCACATATTGACCAAGGTTCATTTCTGCGACCACTACTCGTCTGTAAGGGAGAGCCTTGGCTTTGATCAGGTCTTCGGGCACAGGCCACAGGGTTTTGAGAATCAGAAGCGAGGTCTTGGTCCCGCTTTCCCTGAGATCTCTTACAGCGACCTTGGCAGCACGAGCAGTCACGCCATAGGCAATGATAAGGGTATCAGCGTCGGCCACGGCAATTTCATCGAAAAATGTGAATTGGGAGATGGTGCTTGCGACCTTCCTCTGAAGCCTGTCTACCAATTTCTTAATCTCCACGGGATCGGTGGTAATGTAACCATCGGGCCCGTGGGTTGAAGAGGTCTGGCGTACAAGGATATCTCCTCCGATCGGAAGAAAATCCGGAACCAGTTCTTCCCACCTTACGGCAAACGGTAGAAAAGGCCCATCAGGCCGGGCAACTTTCCGGTCCACTACCTCGGGGAGTTGCAGGGTGGCGGCATCCACAGTTTCCCGAGTCATGGAGATCTCCTTGTTCGCGGCCAGGAAAACAGGGCAGCGATATTTTTCTGCAAGATTGAATGCATGTACGGTAAGTACATAGCAATCTTTCACATCGACCGGTGCCAGTACAATGACTGGCAATCCACCACTATTTCCCCATCTTAGGAACTGGATGTCCCCGTCAGCCCCTTTTGTGGCAGATCCGGTCGAGGGACCCAACCTCTGGACGTCCACTATTACGATGGGGATTTCACTTCCTATCGCAAAGGAGATCTGCTCGCTGTACAAGCTAATACCGGGACCCGATGTAGCGGTCATACACTTCATGCCTGCCATAGCAGCGCCCAAGCAGAAGCCAATGGAGGCTATTTCATCTTCGCCTTGAAGACAGATGCCTCCCCTGGGTGGAAGCAACTTTAGCATGGTGTTGTAAATCGTTGTGGCTGGAGTAATGGGATAGCCAGCAAAAAAATTGCATCCGGCAGCCACCGCACCCCAGCCAATGGCCTCATTACCTTCCATAAAATTTATTGCCATAACACACGGCCTCCAGATATACAGTTATGACTCGCGCGGGCAAGAGCTGTTTTGCCAAGCCCAGCGTCTTTCTACGTGTAATTTGAGAACTGGCTTATTGTCAAGGCTAATCACTGTGTCCTTAAATGAACCATTGACCAATTGGCATAACCCTGAAAGAATGTTTATTATTTAAGACATAAGCAGGTGTGGCCAAAGAAGGCACCGTATAGTCGCTGGTGCCTGTTCCAGGTCAATAATATAGGAGGTGAACCATGAAAAGAAAGATATCAATGATACTCCTGGTCATCTGCATTATTTTATCTTGGGGCCTCGAGGGTAGGTCGTTGGCCCAGCCAAGGAGGATCAAGGTTCCCCTGACAGAGAAGCAGATGAAACCCTATGAGAAAATTCCATTTACTGAAGAAAATTTTGAGAGGGTAGAACGAGGTATGACTCAGATACAGGTCCTCAAACTCCTCGGCAAACCCATCAAGGTAAAAAAAGAACATCGAAAACACAACCGCTGGACCGTACACTATCTTTACCCGGATGGTTATATAGTTAATTTCAAGAATGGGCTAGTAGTTGGTAAAGAATCAGGTGCGAAATAAGCCTGAAAGAATCGAATCGCAGAACCGTGACAGCGGAGGCAATGCATTCATGGGTATATACGCAAAACCAGACAGGATGGAATACAGCAACAGGCACAGAGAATTTGTTGATCTTGATCCCATACTCTATCCTCGTTCAGTTGCTGTTATAGGTGCATCGTCATCATTCGGAAAATGGGGGCAACTTATTCTTAGCAACATCGTGGCTGGCGGATTTGAGGGAAAGATATTTCCTGTTAATCCCAGGGAAGCATCCCTGTGCGGCCTGAAGTGTTATAAAGACATCTCGGAGATCACAGAAGAGATTGACGTCGCCTTCATCACAGTGCCGGCTCAAAGGGTGAAGGCCGTGGTTGAGAGTTGCGGCGAGAAAGGACTTAGAGGCCTCGTAATGATAACCTCCGGGTTCAGCGAAACAGGTCCGGAGGGCGCGAAGCTTGAAAGACAGGTCGTCGCAGTTTGTGAGCGCTACGCAATGGTCTTAGTGGGTCCTAACACCATGGGTATCATTTCACCTTATTCAAGACTTTTTGCTACCGGAAGCCATACTATGCCCAGGCCTGGAGGCGTGGCGTTTGTTTCCCAATCTGGTAACCTAGGAATTCAATTGGTACACTGGGCAAGCCAGCAGGGTATCGGCATATCGCAATTTGTGGGCTCCGGGAATGAGGCAATGTTGAAGTGTACCGACTATCTTAATTACCTGGAGCAAGACACTCACGCTCGAATCATTATGCTTTATATGGAAAATGTGGGTGATGGGAAGCAGTTCCTGGATACAACCGCTCGCGTGAACAAGGAAAAACCTGTGATTGTGCTGAAGGGCGGAAGGACCTATGCAGGAAAAGCTGCTGCTGCTTCGCACACGGGGGCTATGGGGGGTGAATATCGTATCTTCAGCTCAGCATGTGCACAAGCAGGCATATTGAATGTCGATGCGCCTTCGGAATTACTGGATCTGTCGGCTGGGTTCTCTTCGTTGCCTCTTCCAAAAGGCCCAAGGGTGGGAATAGTCACACTTGGTGGAGGCTGGGGTGTTATGACAGCAGACTTTTGCAATGAAATGGGTCTCCAGGTACCCCCGATTCCCCGCAGTGCCATTGAGAGAATAGATAAATACCTTCCCCCATTCTGGAGCAAGGCTAACCCTGTGGACCTAGTGGGGACCAGGGACAGGGATGTGCCTATTGTGGCGGTCGAAGAGTTACTGAAATGTGAAAACATTGATGCAGTCATAAGCCTGGGTATCATCGGAAGAACCGAACCTGTGAGGCTTCTGGTAGATTCTACGAGAAAAGTTGATCCTTCTGCTTCATCGGATTTTTTGAACGGGATTATTGATTTTGTAAATGAGTTTGAAGAAGAATATGTAAGAATATTGGTTGACTTCATGGAACAATATCAGAAACCGGTCATAGGAGTGTCGCTGACCAAATCTGACCATGGGATAGTGAGGCCTGTTCAGGGGAAGCGTTATTGTGGAGTTTTTTATCAGACACCTGAAACTGCAGTGAATGTGCTGGCAAGGATGGTACAATATTCGAAATTTTACAGGAGGAATCAATAAATGCAACTTCATGTGCTCGAAGACTTGCCCCGTCCCTCTAAACCCATGGCCTCCAGCAGCATTGTTAGCCTTGATTTGTGGCCCTGAGCCAGGAATTCATCCCATTGTGAAGAAGAAAGCTCCTCCCTGAGGTATACCTCAATAAGGAATATATCATACCAGCACGATGTAATATATCTACATGGAACTCCCCTTGCTCCTGATCTGCAATAGGCGAAAGGCACTACATGGCCCAATTCGCGACAGTACATCAGATGCCTTTCCGAAGGAGGGGAACTGGTTCTCTTCATGGTGTTATCCTGTTTGATTTTCCACCCATGGAAACTTGTCTTCCATGGGTGGAAAAGTCCTATTCAGGAATCTTTGGCAGCTCTGCCTGGGCCTTTTTTATTTCTTCGTCCGGCAGAGAGTAATCTGTAAGCTTGCCGGATAGATAAGCATCATAGGCCGAAAGATCAAAGTGGCCATGCCCGCTGTGAGCGATCAGAATAGTCTTGGATTCTCCAGATTCCTTGCACTTTAGCGCCTCGTCTATGGCCACCTTTAGATCGTGGCAGGGCTCAGGCCCGGTGATAATGCCCTCGGTCCTGGCAAATTTCACGCCGGCTTCAAACACCGCTGTTTGGGGTGCAGAGACCGCTTCTATCAGACCAAGGTTATAAAGGTGGCATATAATGGGGGCCATGCCGTGGTACCTGAGTCCTCCGGCATGGATCGGCGGAGGAACAAAGCCATGACCAAGGGTATGCATTTTAAGAAGAGGTGTCATTCCCGCAGAGTCGCCGAAGTCGTATGCATAGAGTCCCCGGGTCATTGTGGGACAGCTATCTGGCTCCACACACACGATCCTGAGGTCGGGTTTTTCTCCACTTATCTTGTCCCTTATCCATGGGAGGAACTGACCAGCAAAATTTGAGCCACCGCCAATACACCCGACTATGATATCAGGATATGCATCCGCCATTTCCATCTGTTTCCTGGTTTCTTCTCCGATGATTGTCTGGTGTAATAATACGTGGTTTAGCACGCTACCCAAAGAATAATGCGTATCATCGCGGGTGACTGCATCTTCGACTGCTTCACTTATGGCCAGCCCCAGGCTACCAGGGCAATCAGGCCATTTTTCTAACATATCTCTTCCGGCTTTTGTGTCAGGGCTTGGACTTGGAACACACTTGGCACCCCAAGTCTCCATAAGTATCCTGCGGTAAGGCTTCTGATCGTAGCTTATCCTTACCATGTAAACCTTAAGTTCCACCCCAAAAAAGGCACACCCCATGGCCAACGCACTTCCCCACTGTCCTGCACCAGTCTCTGTGGTTAGCCGTTTTATACCTTCCTTTTTGTTATAGTAAGCTTGAGCAACTGCTGTATTGGGTTTGTGGCTACCGGCCTGGCTTGTGCCTTCGTACTTGTAAAATATTTTGGCAGGTGTGTCCAAAGCCTTTTCAAGTCGATAGGCCCTGTGAAGTACGGTTGGTCTCCATGTTCGGTAAACCTCTTGCACCTCCTCAGGTATCTCGATCCATCGTTCTGTACTGACCTCTTGCCTTATTAACTCCATCGGGAAAAGGGGTGCGAGGTCTTCAGGTCCTATAGGTTTTCCTGTGGCTGGGTGGAGAACAGGAGGAAGCGGTTCAGGAAGGTCCGCTTGAATGTTATACCAGCGAGTTGGCATGTCCTTTTGGTCTAGGAAAAACATTGCTCTTTTCATTATCTCCTCCTTGTGTTGAAAGAGATTAGGGGAAAAATTACCGAGAAGTGTCTCTAAGCGGCATTTGCAGGTACCAGTGGCGTCTTCAGAGTTGAAAAGCAACTAGAGGAAAGGGAATCCTTGGCACAAGTAGCATCAGGAGGTTCTCTGAAAGCAATATTAATAGAGACAACTTGGCTGGGTGATTCCAGATGTAGATATCAGTAGAACTTTCACAACAACCGGCATATGTCAGCAAACGGCGTCCGCGCTAGGCCGAATAGTAAGCCCCCCGAGGCGACTATCTTCCTCCGGGGGCTGAAATATCGGTACTTTTATGTGGTGCCCTAACATTTCGATGGCCTCCACATTTAGATTCCTGATGACTTCAGGACTAACAGTAATTAAATATCTGTTATCTTTCTCCTGTCAAGGTTATTTTTGGTAAGTTGCGTCCAAAATCGGTCTGGATCTTACCAGTGGCCCGGCGGGGCGATTGCGGGGTGTCTTCAAGCGCCTTTCAACTTTTCCTGAAGCCTATTGAGCCTGTAATAAATACCTCTGGCTGCCATGAGTTCGTCATGCGTGCCGCGCTCCCGTATCTCACCCCTGTGTAGCACAAGAATTTGGTGGGCATTTCTCACTGTGGAGAGTCGGTGGGCTATTATCAGGGTGGTCTGCTTGGCGGTTATTCTGCTCATTGCCTCCCTGATAATAGTCTCTGTTTCGGGGTCAACACTGGATGTGGCCTCATCCAAAATGAGGATTCGTGGCTTTCCGGCGACAGCCCTCGCGAAGGACAACAACTGCTGCTGCCCCGCGGAAAGGCTGATCCCCCTTTCTCCTACTGGTTGATGAATCCCATTGGGTAGAGCTTGGACCATTTGGTATAGATTTGTAATTCGCAGTGTCTGGGTGAGGTCATTACGTGAAATATACTTTCTCCCGAGCCTTATATTCTCTTCAATGCTTCCGGAAAACAAAAAGACATCTTGCATTACAGGGGCGATCTCCTTTCGTAATAAGTCCACGGGCCAGCTATTCAGCTCAATACCGTCGAGGTAAATCGTTCCTTGGTCCGGATCGTACATTCTGAGCAACAGATTGGCCAATGTGGTTTTGCCACTGCCCGTATGGCCCACTATACCCAATACCTCTCCGGGCTTCAGTTCAAATGACACATTGCGGAGCACTACGTCCTTGCCATTATAAGAAAAGCTCAGGCCCTCTGCCTTTAGGTGGCCAAGGATAGATTTGGGACTCTTAGCTCGGGCTGGCTCTGGCAATATCTCGCGGTAGTCCATGAACTGAAAAATTCTCTCTATTGAGGCCATAGCTGATTGCATGATGTTGTATTTTTCAGAGATGTCACGTATTGGTTTGAAAAACATCTGGATATAGCTAAGGAATGCCACCAAAGCACCGAGAGTGAGTCGGTCCTGTATCACTTTGCCTCCGCCATACCACAGAATGAGGGCGACTCCGAATGAGCTCAATAGTTCCATTAGTGGCATAAATACAGCAAAGACCTGGATCTGCTTCATTCCGGCCATAAAGTTTTCGTGGTTTATTTGCCTGAACGATTCCTCCTGGGCCTTTTCTGCGCAGAAGAGCTGGATTATGGAGATGGCACCGAGCCTTTCACCAAGGAAAGCGTTTATCTTGGCAACCTTCGCACGGAGTTCTCTAAATGCCTCTCTGGCCAGAGAACTGAAAAGAAATGTGAAAAAGGACACCACGGGAACAAGGACCATACAGAGCAGTGCAAGTCGCCAATTCATATAAAATAGTACTGCCATTATGCCGGCAAGAATGAAGAAGTCCTTAAAAAGGGTGACAGCCACCGACTTAAACATCTCGTTGAGATTTTCAATGTCATTAGTAACTCTCGTGACGAGTCGTCCAATAGGGTGTTTGCCAAAGAACTTCACTGACTGTCGTTGTATATTATGGTAGAGCTTCATGCGGATATCTTGCATGATATTCTGACCGGTATACTCGAGGAGATAATACTCTATGTAACCCAAGCTGAATGATGTGAAGACAAGCGCTGCAAGGACCACCCCCATAACAGCCAGCCCCCTGAGGTCCCCCTTACGCAGGTCCGCGATTAGTTTAGGCGGCATGCCTTTGAAGACTTCCACAGGAACAACAACCAGACCATTTTCAAGCTGTTCAATACGGCCACTGCGTCGCTTGGGTATTAGGGAAATGTCAGGGCCTCTGGATAATACATAATATCGATTGTTGGACAGGACTTTAGACTTTCTGTATTTATGGAGGTCTCTTGGGTCAAGTTTCTTGAGATTCAGGCTGGATATCAGGTAGAAGCTCCTGTCGCTGCTCCTTAGCAAGTACTGGCCATAAGAATGGACTAATTCCGTGCTGCGGGTATCCGCTGCTATCCTGTACCAATAAGGTACAATGAATCTGTCAATTGCCACTTTCGAGAAATATGGCATCGCGAGATCACACAGGGTTATAATGACCGAACAGGCAAGGGCCACCACAATGGCCTTTCGGTAAGGAACTGCATATGTAACCAGACGTCGCAGGAGCCTCAAGTCATAAGGCTTTCCCAAGCGACCATCCTCAATGTACCCGTAATCCCTGAGCATGTGGTTAAATCGCCTCTAGTTCCTCTGAATATTTACTGTCCTCGTACAATTGCCTGTATAACTGGCAACTTTCAATGAGTATATTATGCGGGCCCATGTCTATAATCCTTCCCTTGTCCATGACCGCAATCTTGTCCACTCTGGCAAGAGTTGATGTGCGATGGGAGACGATAATATTGGTTTTTCCGTCTCTCAAGTGTAGTAATCTTGTCAATATGTGACTTTCGGTTTGCATATCCACCATGGAAAGGGCATCGTCAAGCACAAGAATACGTGGGTCACGCACGATTGCTCGGGCAAGAGCAATACGCTGCCTTTGTCCACCTGACAGGGTAGCCCCCCTTTCCCCTATTATGGTGTCTAGCCCTTGAGGTAGCTTTTCTATCTCTTCGGCTATGAGTGCCGTGTCAAGTGCGCGCTGAATCTCCTCATGGCTTATGTGAGCTCTGCCAAGTATGATGTTATTTCTGATAGAATCGGAAAAGAGCAAGGTCTGTTGGGGAACGAATCCGATGGCTTGCCGCAATATTTCAAGCGGAATCTCGTGAGCTTCCATGTTATCAATAAACAATGTGCCGGGGGGTATATTTATCATGCGCACCAAGGCGCTCAGCAACGTAGTCTTTCCACAGGCTACACGTCCCACTATAGCCACCGTCTCACCCGCCCCTATCCTCAGCGACACGTTGTCAAGTGCAGGGTCCCTCTGGCCAGGGTACCTGTAAGTTAGCTGTGATAGCCTAATTTCCCCTTTTATGTGAGTGGGGTGCATGGGGGAGTCAATGGAGGTAATTTCAGGTTTTTCTTCTAGTATGGCATTAATCCGCTTGATGGATGCAGAGGCCCTTTGAAGAAGGTTAGTAACCCACCCCAGGGCCATCATCGGCCAAGTAAGAAGATTCAGATAACTCGTGAATGCTACAAAATCACCTGTAGTTATCTGGCCGAAGATTGTCAACCTTCCACCAAGCCAGATCACTATTACTAACCCGGCGT
This sequence comes from uncultured Desulfobacteraceae bacterium, assembly GCA_964485655.1. GTDB lineage: Bacteria > Desulfobacterota > DSM-4660 > Desulfatiglandales > Desulfatiglandaceae > B111-G9. The sequence goes on along the minus strand of CAZAKC010000005.1, from coordinate 11,935 downwards.
TGGTAAATATCGCCATCATTGGGAAGAATAAGCTGAGTGTCCGAGCAAGTCTGAGGTTGTGGTCCACATACTTTTGACCTTCTGCCTTTACTCTGTTGTATTGCCAGTTTTCCCTGCCAAATGCCTTTATTACCCAGATACCGGCCAGGCCTTCTCTGACCCTCTCTGTAAGGTCGGAAAATTGCCTTTGGACATTTTCAAAACCTGATGCCATACGTCGGGTCAGCGTACGAGTCAACAAGATTACCAATGGGGCGGGAATTAAGGCGATCAGGGCCAGCTTTAAATCAATTGATATCATGAATGCTATGGCCGCTAACCCAAGAATGATTCCATCAGTAAGCCCTACTAAGCCCATTCCAGTGGCCATTCTGATGGCATTTATGTCATTTATCGCCCGGGCCATGAGATCGCCGGTTTTATATCGCTGAAAAAACGAGCCTGGCAAGGACTGCAGATGGGAAAAGAGCTTGTTTCTCAGTGCCTCCTCCACCTTCCTGGAATGACCAAAGATCATGCGTCTCCAGACATATCGGCACAGGGCTATGACCATCGCGATGGCTATGATCAAAGCTCCCAGGCTCAGGAGGGTCTGGTCAGAGGCTTTTCCAATTGTCAACATGTCGATGGCCCTCTTCAGCACAAGGGGAATGAGCAACTGTAGTAGGTCCACCAGGAGCAAGGAGATCAGCCCTATCAAGAGAGACCATCGGTTGGCTTTAAAGAAAGGCTGTAAGGTCTTAAACGGAGAAAGCCCGCTCCTCAAGCCCATTTACTACTCCACGCAAGACAGATCAACTAAGGACCTGAATTCAGGTTCAACCCTGCTAATCGCCTTAACTTCCCTAATAGTGTGGGAAATAGTACTGGCCTTACCAGTATTGCGCCTCAGCAAAGAATTGAGATCAGAAAGATCATCAACATCCCACCACTCCGATAGCACAGAGTATGTGAGGGAGAGGGCTTTGAATCTTTCCAAGGTTTTTTCGTAAACCCTGTGTGTCCCCCATGAAAGGCCCTGAAAAACTTCGCGCGCAAACGCCTTGGCTGTAAAACCGATTAGGTAATACCCCCCATCCTTACTGGGACCTATTACAGCATCGACTCTGTCGAGGTTTTTAAAGGCCTGACAGATGTGATCCTGAGGCAGATCAGGAATATCACTCCCAATGAGTAACGCAGCCTCAACTCCCCGTTCAAAAGAGACGTGGAAGGCGGTCTCCATTCTTTCACCTAAATTATGACCATGTTGTGCTATAAGAGGGAGATCGTTACCAATCCATTGGCGAATTTCTTCACCACTGCCCATGGGGTAATACCATATGGTCAACACATCGCTGTAAGCTTTTAAGTTTGAAAGCAGGTCAAGTGCAAAGGCGCGATATAAATGTGCGCTTATTCGTTGGCCTACCTGCGCACCAAGGCGTTTCTTAACAAAGCCAGGCCTTGGCGCTTTGACAAATATCATCAGCTCTCTAGATTTCTTGTCCATTATTTATTGTGTAACATTCAATTGCCTACTTGGCAATGCCCGGGTCGGGTGAGATTATTATCGCTGAAACACCAGTCCCTTGTGTTCCTAATTTTCTTGATAAACGATGCGGTTGTTATTAATCTACCCAGGATATCATCAGGTTTTTACGATATCAAAGTTTACTGAATGAAAGGGGAATTGGCTTCATGGAACATCCACCTGTCAAAATTTATACTCTGAGCACATGCGGGCACTGCAAGGCAACCAAGCGCCTCCTGGATGAATGTGGTGTGGAGTTTGAATTTACTGATGTTGATCTGCTGGAAGGTGAGCAGAGGGCAGCCGTCTTGGAGGAAGTGCGGAAGATCAATCCCAATTGTTCCTTTCCCACGATAATCATTGGAGACACAATTATAATAGGTCATCGCGAAGACGAAATAAGGAAAGCCCTGGGACTGTGAATCAGTGTGGTTTTGATTGTTTTGCAAAGTCCTGTTCTGTTTAAGTTATGTTTGTAACTGGCTGTGGGAGCCTACTACATAATTAGAAGCCCCAGAGATAGGCGTCTCTTTACAACAATCTACTGGAATAGGAGTGGAATTTTTGCTAGCATGGCTAGCTTTATTTCGATGTGGAGGGATCAGTAATGGGGAAGACTGCAAAACTGATTATTGACGGCAAATCCTATGAGTTTCCTGTAATAGAGGGGACCGAAGGTGACAGCGCTATTGATATTTCCACCCTGAGGTCTCGCACCGGCCTTATTACCTATGATCCGGGTCTTGCGAACACGAGCGCGTGCAAAAGCTCTATTACGTTCATGGACGGTGAGAAAGGGATACTGCGCTACCGTGGTATACCCATTGAGGAATTGGCTGAACATTCTACTTTTGTTGAAACATCATATCTTTTAATTACGGGCCATCTTCCGACGAGAAAACAACTCAATCAGTTTTCAGTGAGGCTGAATGATCACTCACTTGTCCATGAGGATATGCGGCATTTTTTTGAAAATTTTCCAAGGCGGGCCCATCCTATGGGTATCTTATCATCAATGGTCACCGCCCTTCGAGAGTTCTACCGAGGGATGATTGAGGAAGACGAAGAACTGGAGATAACCTTTGCCAGGTTGTTATCCAAGGTCAGGACCATGGCTGCTATGTCATACAAGATATCTCGCGGCCACAAAGTAATCTATCCTCGCCACGATCTCACATATTGCGAGAATTTTCTTAACATGATGTTTCATAGTCCTGTAAAGCCCTACATAATAGATCCAGATATTGTCAGGGCCCTGGAAGTATTCTGGATTCTGCATGCTGACCACGAACAAAACTGTTCAACAGCAGCGGTGAGGCTTGTGGGCAGCGCCAGGGTTAATATATATGCTGCCATATCAGCAGGGATCTGTGCGTTATGGGGGCCCCTCCACGGCGGGGCAAATCAAGCGGTAGTTGAGATGTTGCAGCAGATCCATGACAGTGGGGGCGACCCTAAACCCTTTATTGAAAGGGCTAAAGACAAAGGCGATCCTTTCAGGTTGATGGGATTTGGACACAGAGTTTACAAGACTTATGATCCCAGGGCAAAGATCATGAAGAAAGTATGTGATAGAGTATTGGCCAAGATAGGTAGAAGAGATCCGCTGCTAGACGTGGCTCAGAGGCTTGAAGAGATGGCTGTGGAAGACTCCTACTTTGTGGATCATAACCTGTATCCTAATGTCGATTTTTACAGCGGCATCGTGTTGCGGGCAATACGAATACCGCTGAACATGTTTACGGTAATGTTCGCCATCGGACGGCTCCCTGGATGGATCAGCCAATGGAAGGAGGGTCGCTTTGATCCGGATTGGAAGCTGCATCGCCCCAGGCAGGTATATATAGGGGACAAGGAACGCGAATATGTCTTTATCGACGAGCGGTAGGTAGCGAATTTTCCATTCAAGCCGGTTGGCCGGAAATAAATTCGCATTTTAATAGTGCACAGGCCCTTTGCTATCAAATACCCAATGTCAAGCATCAAACGATAAAGGTCTCAGAATATTGAATAGGGGTGCACGATTGGCATTGAGGCATCTGGATTTCTATTGACCTTTGGGTACCGGAACTTGTTATTTCCTGACTGTATGTGTGAAAGGGATGGAGACGCAAAATGGATATGAGCGTTTTTGAAGGTATGGGTGAAGAAGAACTGAGAAAGTATATCCAGTTTCTGCTTTGGCATTACCGTGTCATTGATGCCTTCTGGTTTATATATGTGGCTGAGCGGTTTGGCCAGCCCACAGCCGAAAGGATAAACGAACAGGTGTGGCGACGTGTATCCGGCATGGCTGCTAAAGATTTATTGGCGCGGTTCGATATCAGGAAAAGGGGTCTTGAAGGATTTGTGGATGCACTGAGGCTTTTTCCATGGTGCATCCTGGTGGGCTACGAGATAGAACGCAAACCAGATGAGGTGGTAATTAGCGTACCGTCGTGCCCCACACAGGAGGCCAGGCTTCGGCGGGGATTAGACGAATTCGTCTGCAAAGAGATGCACAAAGGCGAATTTGAAGGTTTTGCTCAGGTGATCGACCCTCGAATTGTGGTTGAATGCCAGTTTGCACCTCCAGATCCCCATCCCAAAGAAATGTTTTGTAAATGGCGTTTTTACCTGGCATCATCCCCTGATGAATCCCGTCTTTCTTGAGAGAGAGGGGCAGGGTGAGGGTGTAACCGATGATATGATATCCTTTCAGTTAAGATATGCCTTGGAGGGGCAGAGGAAGTGAGTTTTATGGATGGGAACTATCTAAGGTTGGGTAGTGGATAGAATGGAAGAGCTAGAAAAAGAAGTTAAGAGGCTCAAGAAAGAATTATTTGACCTTGAGAAGGTGTTTTTTCACGAAAAGGATCTTCTCATTAAAGTTATTAACGCCCTTGCGTTGGCTGCTTCCCGATATCCGGGACTGTCCCGAGAGCTTGAAGCCCTCCAGGGCTTACTTGATCCTAAGGAGCAACTGGACCTCGATGCCATCGAGGCACAGCTTACGTCGGTCAAGAGTAAGCTTTTGGCGGCTGATATGGAGGCAATCTCCCCTGAGGATATTGCCGCAATCAAACAGACAAAGGAGACATTGATATCTGCATGCCGCGGCCTCAGGAGAATAATGGTGGCAGTCACGGAGGACCTTTATCCCCTTGATAGAGTTTTGGATCAGAAAGCTTCCCAGATAGACATTGATTGCACTAAGGATCTGCGAAAAGAGGATTTTGAGCAGGCATCAAAAGGGTTTTTAACGTTTGTCGCAGAGCTGCGTAAGAAAATAGAAGAGGATTTCAAATACATTAACAGTACATTCAAAGCTTTTTTGGAACAAATAAAAGAGTTGGAGAAGACGCTGGCAGCGGAGCTGGGTGGAGAGGAGCGGATAAAAGAGATTGAGTACTTCGAAATGAATATAAGCGAACACATGGGATCCATCGTTAGGTCCTTCGATATACACACCACCATAGACGAAATCAGACATGTGGTGATGGAAAAGATAAAAAAGATTAAAGAGGCAGTGTCTCTCAAGAAGAAAGAGGAATTGGAAAGGGCCAAGGCGGCAAGAGAGCATATGGAGGAGTTGCAAAAACGCATTATAGAGGCTGAGAGGCAAGCACAAGAGATGTCGAGGAGGGCCGAGGAACTCAAGACCGTGGCAATGAAGGATGGACTCACCGGATTGTACAATAGGAAGGCATTTGGCATGAAGATCGACAATGCCTTGCAGCGTACGAGGGCCTCTGGGGAGGCTTTTTCTTTGATTATGTTTGATGTGGACGGGTTTAAGGAGATTAATGATACTTTTGGTCACATAGCAGGTGACAAGGTCCTGGTGAAAGTCGCTGAGTGCCTGAAGGGCTCTTTTCGAGAAAATGACTTCGTGGCGCGTTACGGGGGAGACGAATTTGCCGTTATTATCGAAAAAATGGGCAGGCCAATGGCACTTGAGAGGCTAGAGGCTTTTAAGAAAAACCTCTCCAAGATACGGTTTGTATCGCATAAAAAGGGGGAAATAAGAATCACTGTGAGCAGTGGAGTGGCAGAGGCCACCCCTGAGGACTCTGTGGAAGCGGTTATTGAAAAGGCTGACAAGGAGATGTACAAAGAAAAGAATGAGAAGAGGCAATCTTTGGCGTGAACACTCAATCCTATAGATCCGAATTCCCCATCACGGACAGGTACTGCTTTTTGAACCACGCAGCGGTTAGCCCCTTGTCAAGGAGGGTGGTAAGGGCGGTAAAAGAGCTCTCAGAAGACATGGCAACCCAAGGGATTGCCGGATATCCGAAGTGGCAGGCGCGGATAGAGGAGGTTAGAGCCCTGTTTTCGGAATTGATTGGAGCAAGGGCGACAGATGTGGCCTTTATAACTAATACGTCAGAGGGTATCAGCGCCATAGCTAGCGGTTTTCCCTGGAGGGCGGGGGACAAGGTTATAACTGTACAACCTGATTTTCCCTCCAATATATATCCCTGGTTGAATCTGGAACGCCTGGGTGTCAAAGTAATCACCGTAAAGAGGCGAAACGGCCGTTTTTCGGTAGACGAAGTAAGAAAGGCAACTGAGCCTGGGGTGAAAATACTCGCGGTGAGTTCTGTGGACTTCAGCACAGGCCATTATTGTGATCTAAAGGGGCTGGGAGATTTTTGCAGGCAAAAAGGAATTGTCTTCTGTGTTGATGCTATCCAGAGTTTGGGGCTAATCCCCATGGATGTAAAAAGGTTCAACATTGACGTGCTTGCAGCAGGGGGGCAGAAATGGCTACTGGGCCCCATGGGCTGTGGAGGACTTTTCGTTTCTGAGAGGATCAGAAATTTGGTACATCCTCAGGTGGTAGGCTGGAAAAGCGTCGTGGATGAACAGGATTTCTTTAAGATTCAGTTCGAGCTAAAGAAAGATGCTGCTCGTTTTGAGCCCGGTACCCTGAATATTTTTGGGATTTATGCCCTGGGTGCTGCAATGGAGCTATTGAGGGAGGTAGGCATTGAGGATATCTATCGAAGGGTCCTTGATTTAACTGATCAGTTCATTGATGGATTGAAAAAAAGAGGCCTCAGAGTAACAACCCCCCTGGAGCCTAATGAGCGATCGGGCATAGTTTGCTTTGAGCCCCAGTCTGATCCAAAAGACCTTTTTACCTATTTTCTCTCCCATGGGGTAATGGTATCTGAACGTAATGGCAAGATCAGGATTTCACCCCATTTTTATAACGATTCTGAAGACGTGGAACGTTTCTTTGGCGTGCTTGATTTATTCTAATACTGCCCCGCCACCTTGACACTCTCTACCTCATTTCCTATGATTCCCGCGCTGGCAAAGGTAGGCCTGGCTCGCAAAAATGTGGATGCGATAAATCCAAGATTGGCTTTTCTCAGTACGTAAGAAAGGGATTTGTGGGGATGCCCGTCCCATACAACGCAGAGCGCTCTCTTAGGATATGCCTGCTAAGCTACCGCAGTAATCCCCATAGCGGGGGGCAAGGCGTATATATAAGGAACTTGAGCCGGGCCTTGAAAGCACTGGGCCATCATGTTGAGCTTGTCTGCGGGCCGCCAGGTATTAATCTGGACGTGGACATACCGGTGATGCGCCCAGCGTGCCTGGATCTGTATAATCCTCAGGCCCTCTTTCGCGTTCCTACTCTGCGTGAATTGGCTGACCCTATCAATCTTATCGAATGGCTTAGCGTATGCACAATGGGTTTTCCTGAGCCCTTCACTTTTGGTCTGAGGGCATTTTTCTTTCTGAAGAATAGATTCCACAACTATGATATCGTTCACGACAATCAGAGCCTGTCCTATGGCCTGCTTGCCATAAAGCAGTTCATACCTGTAATAGCGACCATTCATCATCCCATCACAGTGGACCGAGATACCGCGTTGCATGAAGCTTCTGGTTTCAGGCGCAGGGCGCAGATAATGCGCTGGTATTCGTTTGTGGGTATGCAGAGGCGGGTATCTCGAAGACTTGACCGTATAATAACCGTATCTGAGTGTGCAAGGAATGATATCGCAAGGGAGTTTGGCGTCCCGAAAAGCAGATTTGTGATTGCGCCCAACGGAGTGGATACAACGCTTTTCAGACCAATTGATGAAATTGAAAAAGACAGAAACAGGATTATTGTAACCAACAGTAGTAATATACCTTTAAAGGGACTCCAGTACCTGCTGAGAGCTGTCAAAGAAGTGAGTCGGAGGAGGCCAGTAAATCTCACAGTCATAGGGTCACCTGCGCGCAATGGCCACGTCAGACGTCTCATCAATGAACTGGGTATAGAGCCCTTAATCACTTTTACGGGTAGGGTCAGTAACGAGGAATTGGTAAGGCACTATGCCTGTTCATGGATTGCAGTTGTTCCTTCCCTTTATGAGGGTTTCGGACTTCCCGCTGCTGAGGCCATGGCATGTGGTGTTCCTGTGGTCAGTACTACGGGCGGTGCACTGCCGGAAGTTGTTGGAGATGCGGGGGTACTGGTTCCACCAGGCGATAGCGAGGCCCTTGCTGCTGCTATCCTGAGCCTCCTGGATCAGCCTGAGAAGGCGGCGTCCATCGGGCGCGCAGGGCACCAGAGAGTACTGGCCCATTTTACCTGGGAGCGTGCAGCACGCAAGACGGTTGAGGCCTATTTGGAGACCATTGGTGATTACGGTAGATCTCGGCAAGCTGAATCTTAGAGAGGGACGAAGGATTCTAGATATAGGCTGTGGAAGCGGACGGCATACCTCTGCTGTGTCGCGCTTTGCGGGGGTGGTAGTGATTGGAAGTGACATAGATCTCCGTAGGCTTGCGGAGGTGCGCGAGCGCATAGATATGGAAAAAAATTATTCCACCTTTCAGGCTAAGAGGTGTGACCTTGTGGCCTCAGATATTTGTTCCCTTCCTTTTGGAAATGAATGCTTCGATTTGATTATCTGCTCCGAGGTCCTTGAGCATGTTGCTGACTATGTCAGGGGGATATCTGAACTCAAGAGGGTACTAAAATCAGGCGGAAACCTGGTACTAAGTGTCCCCCGTTACTACCCAGAGAAACTATGCTGGGCATTATCTGAGTCTTATAGCAATACTAGTGGTGGGCACGTGAGAGTCTTCAAGACGGACGAGTTAAGGAATGCAGTGGAGAGGCATGGGCTTCGCTGTTGGTCGATGCACTATGCCCATAGCCTTCATACGCCTTACTGGTGGATGAAATGTGTGCTCGGGCCTCACAAAGAAGACGTCAGAGTAGTTAACCTTTATCATCAGTTCCTGGTTTGGGACATTATGAAAAAACCACGGCTTACCCGTTTTTTTGATCATCTCTTGAATCCTATATTGGGTAAAAGCGTAGTAATGTACTTCAAGAAGGTGGAAAGTGTCAGTTCTCGAGAGCCCTAAAGAGTCCCCAACAAATGTGCAGGACCTGCTAAGGGCTGCTGACTATATTGCAGCAGTTCAAAGAAAAGATGGTGAAATCCCTTGGTCTCGATGGGGTAAGACCGATGTCTGGGACCATGTGGAAAGCGCCATGGGCCTTACTGTAGGAGGGTACTTAGCAGGTGCACGCAAGGCATACCTGTGGTGCAAGAAGAAACAGTTGGCTGACGGGAGTTGGTGGTCAGTGATGTGGCGAGGGAAGCCACGTAAGGACGCCTACAAGGACACTAACATGATTTGTTATGTGGCCACCGGTCTTTATCACTACTACCTGGCCTGTGGTGATGTAGATTTTGTGAGGTCATTATGGCCCATGGTAAAGCTGGCAATTGATTTTGTGTTGGCTTTGCAAGGGCCAGAAGGACAGATTTATTGGGCGCGTAAAGCTGACGGGTCAGTAGATAAAAAGGCACTGCTAGCAGGGTCATGTTCAGTGTATTTCAGCCTTGGCTGCGGAATTGAACTCGGAAAACTCGTTGGCGAGTACAGAGTTGATTGGGGCCAAGCCAGAGCACGGTTGGCGAGGGCCATTTGCCGGAAAGAAAACGTCTTTGATCCATCCACAAGAAGGTATGCTATGGACTGGTACTATCCTGTACTTTGTGGTGCAGTTAGAGATGGGGAAGCGGTGAAGCGCCTGGAAGATGGCTGGGAACAATTCGTAATAGAAGGGATAGGGGTTAGATGTGTCTGTGAGAGGCCGTGGGTTACAATGGCAGAGACCTCTGAGCTGGTTATCACACTCGCAGCAATGGGCATGAGAGATTTGGCCCTGGAGGTCTTTAGTTGGATAGCAAAGACGAGGTACAAGAACGGCGCATACTGGACAGGCTTCACTTTGCCCGACTGTCGTATCTTCACTAAAGAAAAAACAACATGGACAGCGGCATCCACGCTGCTAGCAGCAGATATACTATATGATATATCCAGTGCCTCAGAGTTGTTTAACCATCGCTTCTGGGACTAGGTCCACCTCCATCTAATGAGTCCACCTTCTTTTTCGGATTTGATCACTCCTTGTTCAACAGCTTTGCTAAGGGCTTCGGTCGTCTCGTCTTTGCCATAGGAAATCTTACCCTCCAATTTTTGGACAAGTGCCTTCAAAGGATCAGATGATTGGGGTGCGGGTGGACAAAGTCCGTGGTTTTCGATACTGGAGTTCATCATCAGTTCGTATAGTATGGAGCAATGCCTCAGTTTCTTGTACTGGCGAATTTCATGATCGGGGGCCGCCCCTATGCGCATCTTTCGCTCAATGTCACCAAGCCAGGCCAGAAATTTTTCTTCCCACTCCTTCACAATGGAGTCCATCATCTCTTTACTAACATCTCTGGTCTCCACAACGGCGCGATTTGCGTGATACCTGCTCCAGTCGTTTGTAAGAATGCGTATGCCCAATTCCTTTGCCTTTTCTCTGACTTCAGTGCCAGGAAAAGGGGCGAGTAAGTGGAAACCGTAGGAGGCTCCCATGTCTTTCAGAGCTTCAGCGAACTCACGCGTTTCTTTTATTGTGGATGGCGTTTCCCCTGGTAGACCAAGGATAAAAGAGGCATGCGGGCTGATCCCAGCATCGACACACATCTTTACTGCTGAGACAACCTGACCAGTGGTGATTCCTTTTCTTATAGTGCGGAGTATTTTGGGATTGGCCGATTCAACTCCAAAACTTATGGTGTGACACCCCGCTAGCCTCATTCGTTCCAAGACGTGCGGAGTGATTGTATCTACACGTGAAAAGGCTGCCCATTTGATGAAAAGCCGTCTTTGGATAATCCCATCACAAGTGCTGAGACAATGCGGGGTACTAGCGGTGAAAAGGTCATCGGCGATATTGATCTGGGGGAATCCAAGGCGACTCAATAAATCCAATTCGTCAACCACATCTTCAGGTCGGCGGAACCTCACCTTGTTGCCCCCCATTTTCCTGCCCACGCAAAAGATACACCTGAAGGGACACCCCCTGCTGGTGGTCATGGTAAGAGGCATGCCAAGAGCCCTGTAACGATTTAATGGAAGCAAATGCCTGGAAGGGCGAGGGAGCTGGTCAAGGGCCAATGGTTTATGTGATATCCTAGAAACTTGAACTTCACCATTTTGTCTATATGCGATGGAGGCAACCTTGGACCAATCTCTCTTGCCTGCCAATTCTTTTGTTAATGAAACTATGGCACTCTCACCCTCGCCCATTACAATAATGTCAATCTCTGGAATCTCATTGAGCGTCTCTAGAGGGCGAAAGGTGACATGAGGCCCACCTATAACAGTAACAATGTCAGGATCAATTGCCTTTAAATCCTTGACAATTTGCGTAGCGTGATCAAAGGTCATCGTCACTGATGTGAGCCCTGCCATCTGAGGATAAAACTCGTTCAGTGCTTGCTCTAAAACATCTCTGCTATAGGGATAAACAACGAAGTCAAGCACTTTGACCTCTATGCCTGATCTTTCAAGCATAGCGGCCAGATAGGCCAGGCCAAGTGGGGGAGAAGGTGTCTCTGAGATGGGGTAATAGGGGTTTATAAGAAGTACTCTCATGAAGAATAATCCATAACCGGAAAGTTTGTAGTCGTTCGTCCCAGCGGGCAAAAGTACATGATCTCAACCTTAAGTGCAAGGGGCATTTCAACTTGGCGGCCGTTGGCTCTATGGTGCTCAGGCGTAGAAAATGGTATGATGGCCTGAGACCAAGGTTAGGGGTTAGATAATGGCAAGCATTTTGTGCCCCGTTTGGATGGGATATGTTTTATTAAACCCCCTAAGGAGGCTTGTTGAGGACCCACAGAAATTCCTTGGGGACCTTGTCAAGCAAGGTATGCTGGTGGTGGAGGCGGGCTGTGGGATGGGTTACTTCACCTTGCCGCTTGCTCGCATGGTGGGCAATTCGGGTAGGGTAATAGCGATTGATTTACAAGAAGGGATGTTGCAGGCCCTAAGGAAAAGAGCTCATAAAAGAGGGCTTGGGGATAGAATAGAGACCAGACTTACAGGGGAGGGCCCTTTGCCGTTGGCAGACCTTGA